>CAJQHM010000073.1 GCA_905478195.1 uncultured Pseudomonadales bacterium | reverse complement strand
AAGCGAAGCGCATTTAAAGGAAAGAGAAGATATTTTGAATCCATTTCTTGGAAGCCTCGCCTTAATACCCGTCGAGAAAATACTCAACACGATTGTCGGGCGCGACCCACACATAGCGAAACAATTCCTGGAATTCGATTCCAAGTGCATAGAAATCATTAGTCGCCAACCCAGCCTCACTCTTAACCTGCGTTTCGAAGACGGCGCGGTCAGGCTCAGTGCGATCGACACTGAGAGTCTGGGCATTGAAGCAGACGCTACAATCAGCGGTAAGGCAGAAACCCTGCTGCGGCTTCTGGGTCAGAAATCCGATCAGCGCCCGCTGGCCAATGCCGCGCTAGATATTTCCGGCGACGCCACTCTAGTGCAAGACCTGCAGATGACGATTGAGTCGCTGGATATAAACTGGCAAGACTATCTGGCGCCCATTCTTGGCGACGTACTTAGCAATGAATTGGGTGAAGTCGAACGCAGCGCGAAAGATTGGGGGAGGTCTGCTGGCGGCAGCATGCGCAGAAATGTGCGTGACTACCTAAGCGAGGAAGCGCGCCTGGTCCCAACTGCCCTGGAAGTTGACAGCTTCTCCAACCGGCTTGACCATCTGCGCCTGGGTATAGACCGACTAGAGGCCAAAACCGAACTGTTGCAGCGCCGTCTCGCTCTGCTTCCTCAGGCTAAATAACCCACTAAAAACAAATGCTTAACCGAGGCTTCGAGCTTGTTAGCGCTGGCCTGTGGTGGTATCTTTGCAAGCCCTCAAATCAAGCAGAGCCCAAGCCGCCGATCGTGTCACATCTTCCTCGACTCAATAGAGTACTCAACGTCATCGCGAAGTATCGTCTCGATGAGTTTATGCTCGGCCAGCCCGGGGCCAGAGGACTAGGCCTGATCTTGCTGCCCTATCGTCTGGCATGGATGTTCAGCTCCCATGGCACCACACATAGAAATGCGCGCCTGCGCATGGCGATGGAAGAGCTAGGGCCCATCTATATTAAGTTTGGCCAACTGCTTTCTACCCGCAGAGACTTTCTCGACACCGAGCTCGCCGATGAGCTGCAGTCTCTTCAGGATAATGTGCCACCTTTTGCATCTCCCTCCATTCATGAGCTGGTTCAAAGCTCGCTTGGCGTGAGTCCCGATACGATTTTTAGCGACCTCGATAGCCAACCCTTTGCCTCGGCATCGGTGGCGCAGGTGCACAAGGCCACGCTGAAGACCGGCGAAGAAGTCGTCATCAAGGTCACCCGCCCTGGAATCGAAGAAGTAGTAAGTGCCGATCTCAAACTATTAAAATGGATCGCCGCTCTGATTGAAACACGCACAGACATTGGCAAGCGACTGCACCCGGTCGAGGTGGTTAATGACTATGAGCAAATCATTCATGACGAACTAGACCTGCTCGCAGAAGCGGCAAACACTTCGCAGCTAAAGAGAAACTTTGAAAACTCTCCCGTACTGTATGTGCCGAAGGTCTATTGGGATTTTTGCAGCAAGAACTTGATGGTCATGGAACGCATTCACGGTATCCCCGTCGCCGATGTCGATGCCCTCAACGCACAGAATACAGATCTTAAGAAACTTGCCGAGACCGGCGTCGATATTTTCTTCACCCAGGTGTTCGATCACAACTTCTTCCATGCCGACATGCATCCGGGAAATATCTTCGTTTCTTATGAGACGCCCGAACAGCCGAAGTACATCGCGATCGACTGCGCCATAATCGGCTCTCTAAGCCAGGACGACCTGGAATATTTGGCGAAGAACCTGCTCGCTATCTTTAAGCGGCAATACAGAAAAGTTGCCGAGCTACATATCGCCTGCGGCTGGGTTCCGCAGAATACAAAAATCCATGAATTCGAATCCGCAATTCGCAGTGTCTGCGAACCAATATTCGAGAAGCCTCTGAAAGAGATTTCATTTGCAAACTTGCTGATCCAACTTTTTCGCACCGCAAGTCGCTTCGATATGGAAGTGCAGCCCTCCTTGGTTCTATTGCAGAAGACACTATTAAATGTCGAGGGTCTGGGCAGGCAGCTCTATCCGGATCTGGATCTTTGGCAAACTGCCCTTCCCTATTTTGAGAATTGGAACAAGAAGCGCCTTAACCCCTTCACGCTGATGGGAAGAATCCAGGAGAACATCCCGAACTGGATCGATCAACTGCCCGAGCTGCCACAGCTGTTTATCGACGCTGCAACACAGAGCAAGCGGCTAGGTGAGATAAACGAGGCACTGCAACTTCAACAGAGACAGCTGCAGGAGAACGCAAGCCGTCAAAGCAGGAAATTCCGTTTCCTGGGCGGCTCATTGCTCATTACCTCGGCACTTAGCCTCGTTCCGGGTATCCAGACAGGCCTGACAAACCTGCCGCTTGCCACGGCATTCCTAGCCTTGGCGGGTGTTTACCTTTTGTGTTTTAGACGGTGAGACTGCATACTTAGCCGATGCCTTCCTATCTCGATCAGATTCAATGGAACGATCAGGGCCTGGTGCCCGTAATCACGCAGGATGCAGGCTCCGGGCGGGTTCTAACGCAGGCCTGGGTCAATCGAGAGGCACTGAAAACAACCGTTTCCGAGGGCCGTGCGGTATACTGGTCGCGCTCAAGGTCCAAGCTGTGGAGGAAGGGCGAAGAATCAGGCATGGTGCAGAAGCTTGTAGAAGTTCTGCTCGATTGCGACAATGACTCACTGTGCTACCGAGTTGAACAGCTTGGTGGTATCGCCTGCCACACAGGGCGAGAGAGCTGTTTCTATAAGAAGTTGACTAATGAAAGCTGGGAGTCGATTGATCCAGTATTGGTTGAACCAGACCAGCTATACAAGACTAGTTGAATCGGTGACGTACCTAACATGAGTGACGTACTTAACATGGGTGACGTTCTAGAAGAGTTAGCTACAATTTTAGAACAGCGAAAGAAGTCTTCCAGCGGTGAGTCCTATGTGGCCAGCCTGCATGAGAAGGGCCTAAATAAAATTCTGGAAAAGGTAGGCGAGGAAGCAACCGAAACCATCTTGGCCGCCAAAGACTGCGACGCGCAGAACGCATCGAGCCAGCAGGCGCTTATTAACGAGACTGCAGATTTATGGTTTCACACGATGGTCATGCTGAGCCATCTTGATTTGACTCCCCAGCAAGTGTTGGCGGAATTAGAAGATCGATTTAACATATCCGGCCTTGAAGAAAAGGCTTCGCGACAAAACTAGTTACCGATGCGCAGTAAATTGCACATCAGATTTGGAGGTTTATCATGGGTGGAATTGGAATTTGGCAACTACTGATTATTCTATTAATCGTAGTCATGCTTTTTGGTACTAAGCGACTTAAGAACTTGGGCACAGATCTTGGCGGCGCCTTGAAAGGCTTTAAGACTGCAATTAAGGAAGACGAAGAAGAGCAACCTTCGGAAACCGATGATGGCGTCAATGGAGAGACCATAGATTCCACTGCCGAAAAAGTTGAAACCAAGTAAGTAGTTTACCGCAACGTTTTCGGATGCCACTAGCATCACTTCTCTACTCGCAGGCGCTCCCTGTGAATCCGGTTATGCCTTATGTTTAACATCGGTTCTTTCGAAGTTCTGCTGATATTTATCATTGCGCTGCTAGTGCTGGGCCCAGAGCGCCTGCCCGGCGCCGTGCGAACGACTGGCCTTTGGGTAGGCAGATTTCGTCGCAGCTTCTATAAAGTTAAGAACGAAATAGAAAGAGAATTGAACGCCGACGAAATACGTCGCCAGCTCCACAATGAAACTGTTATGGCAGAGATCGAAGACGCCAAGACCAATATCGAAGGCATGGCAAAAGATACGGAAAATTCAGTCAACAACATCGTAAACTCTGCCAATTTCGACCCTGGCGCCTCCAAGGCAACGAGTGACGATGCCAAAAAAGACAGCGATGAGGAAAGCGCTGCCGTAGAATCTCTAGCCAAGAATGACAAATCGCTTAGCGATGAATTAAAAGACGTAAGCAATCAGGTTGATGAAGTAACCAAGCAAATCTACAGCGGTGGTAAGAACCCCAAGTTAGCCAATTCAGAAGACTCTGCAGAATCCACCAAAGATAATGACATCAGCTGACGAACACAAAGAATTGACACTCATCGATCATCTGGTCGAACTTCGAGATCGTATTCTTCGGAGCGTCATTGCGATCATCGTAATATTTCTCATTCTCTTTTCCTTCTCGAATGATATCTACACCTATGTCGTCAATCCTCTAATCGAAGCATTGCCGGAAGGGTCCACGATGATTGCAATCGATCCGACCTCGCCCTTCTTCGCGCCATTCAAGCTTACCTTCTATGTCTCGTTTCTTCTTGCGGCACCCTATGTGCTGTACCAGCTGTGGTCATTCATAGCTCCCGGGCTGTACAAGAACGAGAAGAGTGTTGCCATACCGCTTTTTATCTCTAGCGTGTTGCTTTTCTACGGTGGCATTGCCTTCGCCCGCTATGTGCTATTCCCTTTTGCCTTTGCATTCTTCATATCGGTCGCACCCGAGGGCATATCCGTATCACCGGATATCAACAGCGTGCTCAGTTTCGCCCTAACCATATTCCTCGCATTCGGCATCGCCTTCGAGGTACCCATAGCCGTGTTTATACTGATCTGGGCAGGCATTGCAGAGCCAGACTCGCTTGCCGAGAAGAGACCCTATGTGATCGTCGGTTGCTTCATCGTCGGCATGCTACTGACACCCTCCGACCCGTTCACTCAGTCGATGTTGGCAATACCGATGTGGCTGCTATTTGAGGTAGGGATAATTGCCGGACGCATGGTGGAGAAACGCCAAACACGTGACGAAGTGGACGCAGAAGACTAAGGAATTCCCCCCGAATCGATCCGATTAATGGGCATTTTTCTGAATCGACAGGAAGGCAGCTTACAAAATTTATAGCGTTAAGGGTTGCCGCCAGCTAAGCACATGAGACTCATTTTGGATTTTTTTACAACATACCTGACTTAGTTAAATATCTAGTTTACGCTTTATTCATTCTTATCTTTCTGATCTATTCTTTTCTCAATCTCTCACCTGTTTTTGGCGCCTCCCCGAACCAAGAAAGCAATAGAACTATTGAAAGCTCAGAAAATTTTGCTAATGGAAGATTCAAAAATATAGAGTCAGACTATGACAACTCATCATCATTTTCGAACTCTCCCGAGAACGGCTCAACAATAATGAGCTTCTTATCCCCTCCTGAAGACAAGAATCCTTTAACCGCTATTCCAACGATCAAATTTCAGGGAGATTCATTAACCGACGGTAAATTCGTTTGGCTCGGGCACTCCACACTATTAATGAATACCGCCGGCTTGATTGTGATGACAGACCCCGTTTTCAACAGAGCCTCTCCCCTGCCTATTTTCGGCAAACCTTTTACGTATGAGAACCCAACCAGCATCGATGACTTGCCAAAAATTAATGTTGTCACAATTTCTCATGATCACTATGACCATCTTGATTCCGCTGCGATCAAAGACCTTGCAGAAATCGTTGATCATTTTTTTGTCCCTCTGGGAGTGAAAGCTCATCTGGTAAAGTGGGGTGTTGATGCCAATAAGATTAGCGAGCTTGATTGGCATGACAGGGAAAACTACAAGAATGTTGAATTTACCCTAACACCTGCCCAGCATTTTAGCGGGCGCGCGCCGGGAAAAGGAAACTCAACTTTGTGGGGCTCATGGATAATCTCGTCAGAACAAGTAAAAGTCTACTTCAGTGGCGATGGGGGTTATTCAGAAACATTTAAGGCGCTAGGTGAGCAATACGGTCCGTTTGATATAGCCTTTATTGAAAACGGTGCTTACAATGCCCAGTGGTCTAAAGTACATATGTTTCCCAATGAAACCGTTCAGGCCAGCATCGATTTAAAAGCCAATATCCTTTTCCCTATTCACTGGTCTAAATTTGACCTGTCTATTCACCCTTGGGATGAGCCCATAATTCGCACCACTAAAGAGGCTGCGAAAAAGAATGTCAATCTTGCAAGTCCGTTGATAGGCGAAGTATTTGACTTAAGCTACTTGCCAAAGAACCTTTGGTGGGAAGCACTTAGAAAGTAGGTTAGGTGCCAAAGAATTACTTACAAGCACCCAGGTCAAACCTTAAGAATAAACGTAACTGGCCCATCGTTCTCTAGACTAACCTGCATGTCCGCAGCAAACTTACCCGACTCAACGAACTCATACTGATCTTTCGCGCAGCGCATCAAGTTATCGTAAATCACTTCGGCCTCAGCCGGGGGTTTTGCAGTAGAGAAGCCTGGGCGTAGACCCTTCTCGGTCTCGGCGGCAAGCGTAAATTGCGACACGAGCATTAGGTCCCCGCCTATGTCTTTAAGATCGAGATTCATCTTGCCATCGTTGTCGCCGAAGATTCGGTAGGCCAGAATCTTATCCAGTAACTTCTGAGCGAGCCTGTCATCGTCGTCTTTCTCGATGCCAATTAACGCGAGTAGGCCCTGCCCAATATCGGCATGCAGAGAGCCTTCGATATGAACCTGCGCCCAGTTGACGCGTTGAATAAGAGCGATCACATGCTTCCCCTGCCCGCCTGTTTTTTTGCGAGTTAGTTAATTTTTCTCAAGCCTCTCTCAAGCTTCTCTCAACTCTCTCGCTCGAGTTTCTTGGCGATGTCTTGCGTTGCACGTATCAGCGCATCTACGGTGCCGGGCTCTGACGCGGAGTGTCCAGATTCACGAACGATATGGAGTTCCGCTGTGGGCCACTGCTGATGCAAGGCCAGTGCGTTGTCGAGGGGGCAGACCATATCATAACGGCCGTGGACAATTCGACCCGGTATGTCAGCAATCAGCTGCAGATTTTCTAGAATGAGATTCTCGTCAATAAAACCCTTGTTCATGAAATAGTGAATCTCGATACGAGATAGGGCTAGAGCATTGTGGGGTTTTGTAAAGCTAGCTAGCGCCTCGCGACTGGGTCGTAACTTAGAACAATTACCCTCCCATGCCGACCAGTGCTTCGCAGCCGCCATCCGTGCGAGTTCATCATCACCGGTCAGCCTGTCATGATAAGCCTGCAGTAGGTCGCCGCGTTCTGATTCGGGAATATGACTCTCGAACTCTTCCCAATAGTCAGGGAAGATTCTCCGCGCACCATCCTTATAAAGCCAGTCAATATCGCACTGCCTGCACAAGAAGATCCCGCGCAGGATGAGGGCGAGTACTCGCGAAGGGTGGAACTGTGCGTACAGCAGACTCAATGTTGAACCCCAGGAACCACCAAACAGCACCCATTTTTCTACCTGAAGAAACTCGCGTATTTTCTCCATGTCGGCGATTAGATCTTGAGTTGTGTTATTGCCGAGTTCGCCATGGGGCGTGGAGCGGCCACAGCCGCGCTGATCGAAGGTGATAATGCGATAGACTGCTGGGTCATAGAAGCGGCGGGAACTTGCATCACAGGCACCGCCCGGGCCCCCGTGCACAAACAAGACGGAGATGCCGTCGACATTCCCAGCCTCATCGACATACAGCTCATGCTGATCGGAGACTTTAAGCTGGTGGCGCTGATAGGGCTTGAGTTCGGGATAGAGTATCTGCATGGCGATAACCTAAAGCTAACTAGATGATTACAGCACCCTCTTCGCTGAGGGTGCAAAACCCTATGTTAGGCCAGCCAGCCTCGCTACGCTAGCCTCTGGCGGCAGATCCGCGGCTATGTCGCTTGCGCTCATTTTCAGTAAGCAATTTCTTGCGCAGTCGGATATTCTCTGGAGTTACCTCGACGAGCTCGTCATCGGCAATGAACTCCATGGCCTGCTCTAGCGTGTGTGTAGTTGGCGGGGTTAGAACAATGTTTTCATCGGTTCCCGAGGCACGAACATTGGTCAGCTGCTTGCCTTTAATTGGGTTAACTGCCAGATCATTCTCGCGACTGTGCAAGCCAATAATCATGCCTTCGTAGGTTTCTACGTTCGGTCCCACGAATAGTTTGCCACGCTCCTGCAGGTTGAATAGCGAGAAGCCAAGCACCTTACCCTTCACCATGGACACCAATACTCCTCTGGAGCGTGCAGCCAGTTCCATGTCTTTGTAGTCGCCGTAATGATCGAATACATGAGTCATCAAGCCAGAGCCCGAAGTCATACTTAGGAACATAGAGCGAAAGCCAATCAATCCACGGGTAGGAATCAAAAACTGCAGGCGCACTCGGCCCTTGCCGTCCGGAAGCATGTCTTGCAGGTCCGCACGTCTGTGACCCAGCTCTTCCATTACCGAGCCCTGATGTTGATCATCACAATCAATGACCAGTGACTCGACAGGCTCTTTTAATACGCCGTCTTCTTCATGAAGAATAACTTCTGGTCTGGACACCGCTAGCTCAAACCCTTCGCGACGCATGCTTTCGATCAACACTGAAAGATGCAATTCTCCACGACCCGAGACCTTGTACTTATCCGGCGTCTCACCCTGCTCTACGCGCAGCGCTACGTTATAGAGTAACTCTCTCTCGAGGCGATCCCTGATCTGACGCGTGGTGATGTATTTTCCCTCGCGCCCGGCAAATGGTGAGTCGTTCACTTGAAACGTCATGCTGATTGTCGGCTCATCCACAGACAGTGGCGGCATCGGATCGGGATGATCTGGATCGCATAGTGTGTCAGAAATATTCAGCTTATCGATGCCGGAAATACAAACAATCTCTCCGGCCTGCGCCTCGGCCACATCGATACGCTCCAGACCCAGATGACTCTTAACCTGGAGAATCTTTCCCTTACGAGAATTTCCTTCGCGATCGATGATGATTACCTGTTGGTTGGTGTGCGCCTTGCCAGCTGTCACCCTGCCAACACCAATCACGCCTACATAGCTGTTGTAGTCCAGGGCACTAATCTGCATCTTGAATGGTGCGTCAATAACCACATCAGGTGGCGGTACTTTCTCGATGACTGTCTCAAACAGCGGCTCCATGTCCGTTGCCATCTGATCCATCTCGTGGCCCGCAATTCCGTCCAGGGCCGACGCATAGATTATAGGAAAATCTAACTGCTCATCTGTTGCACCCAACTTGTCGAAGAGATCGAACACTTCGTTGACTACCCAGTCGGGTCTGGCGCCGTCACGGTCTATCTTGTTGATAACTACGATTGGGTTAAGGCCCTGGGCGAAAGCCTTCTGTGTTACAAAGCGAGTCTGTGGCATCGGCCCGTCAACTGCATCGACTAGAAGGAGTACGCTGTCGACCATAGATAGCACCCGCTCGACCTCGCCACCAAAGTCGGCGTGCCCCGGAGTATCCACGATATTGATGTGGTAACCATTCCAGTTAATCGCCGTATTCTTGGCAAGAATCGTGATGCCGCGCTCACGCTCCTGATCATTGGAATCCATGACACGTTCGACACTCTGGCCGCGAGACTCGAGGGTCCCCGATTGATGCAGCAACTTGTCGACCAGAGTCGTCTTGCCATGGTCAACGTGCGCGATAATCGCAATATTTCGAATCTTCTCAATCACAGTAGTTCCGCCAATGTTTTACTAAATAAATTTTACCCGTCACCCGAAGCCCGTAGCCCTTAAGAAAGACGAGAGATGCAGCACGAATCTCACCTTGGCGAGCAGCCGCACAAAAGGCGGCGAGTATACACGAGACAGCAGGGAAAGATTAGTAATCTCGGGGATTTATTTGATTTTAGAACAGGCCTATTACTGCCAATTCTACTGCTTTGAGGCGCTTTTCAGTTCAAGTACCGCGACATTGCCAAAGCCCTCATCGACCAGATTAGCGGCATGGAGGCGGCTCATCATACCCTTGCCACAATACAGCAGATAACGCTTGTCTTTATTCAGGTCGGTAAAGCTGCTTCTAAGCTTGTAGAACGGAATGTTCAGGAATTCGGCCTTCAGGGCCTCCCCAGTCAGAGGAAACGGCCTAATATCGACTTCGTCGGGGTGACGAATATCGATTACGGTGCTATCGCTATCTAGCGTCGATACGATCTTTACCTGAGCAGCTTCTGCGCCAAGGTCATCCACTAGCTCGCTGATAAGCTGATGTCTTGCATTTTCCAGCGCCGTATCCAGCACCGCCATATCGAATTTACTCTCCTCCCACTCGACCCGCTCCAGCTTGGCACGGGTGGTTGGCTTATTCGAGATAACCGCACAATATTCGGGAATATCCTTGGAAAACTCCTCGGTGCCAATCGCACGGGCGATGTCGATAATCTCCTGCTTGTCAGAGGTTGCCAGCGGCCGCAGCACCAGGCAGTCAGTCACCCTATCGATAACAGAAAGATTCGCCAGGGTCTGGCTGGACACCTGCGCCACACTCTCTCCGGTTACTAGCGCTTCGATATGAAGGCCTTGCGCCAACTTCTCGGCGGCGCGCAACATAATGCGCTTCAGGACAACACCCATGTGCGCATTATCCACATTGTTCAGGACCTCCTCGACCACACCCTCGAAGGGTACGGAGATGAATTTCACTCTATGGGAGGCGTGATATTTCATCCACAGAAAGAGAGCCACCTCTTTGACCGCTAATTCGTGTGCCCTGCCGCCAAGGTTGAAGAAGCAGTAATGGGTCTGCAAACCACGCTTGATGCACAGATAGCTGGAAACCGAAGAATCGAAACCTCCAGATATAAGAGATAGCACCGAATCCTGGCAACCCAGGGGAAAGCCACCCATGCCGTTCTTCTGATCCCTCACCATGAATACCGAATCGTGCCGTACCTCTATCAGAACGGTGACATCCGGGTTTTTTAGTCTCACCCCGGCGGCCTCGGTCTGATTGTTGAGGCCTGCGCCTACATAGCGCTCGACATCGGTAGACTGGAAAGTTTGCTTGCCCGTGCGCTTACAGCGCACGGCGAATGTCTTACCCTGTAATTTCCCGCGGTAGTACTGCAGCGCCAGATCCAATATGAAATCCAGATCTCCAAGAGGATGCTTATCCACTTCCAGAAACTTCGCGATTCCCGGCGTACAGGCTAGCCGTTCACTGATTTGCGCCACTAGTTGGGCATCATCGGT
>CAJQHM010000072.1 GCA_905478195.1 uncultured Pseudomonadales bacterium | reverse complement strand
GGGGTCAGCCAACATCGCAGGACCGGCGACACCTACCACCGTTCTACAAAGCATTAACATCCCGTAGCCCAAGCACATACTAACGACGATGCGCATTTCCCAGGCTAAGTTCGGCGCGCCCAGGCTGCTCATGATTGTATTGTTGCTCTAGTTATTAACGGCAATTACTTCTTCTTTGAAATTCAGGGAGTCACCATCAACAATCGCCCGAACGACATGAATGTTCATTTCTTCTGATCCAAAATTTTTGTAGTACATAAACATATTGGAATCGCTTGGAGTATTGGCGCTCGATAGCGAACCATTCTTGTATTGAGCAAAGGAATGATTGTGATACAGGTCAGTAGATCTCATGATCGAAAGCTGATGGGAATGCCCACAGAAGAAGTGTTCTATATTGTGCTTTATTACGAATGCTATAACGGTTCTGGAATTGAAGAGTGGGTCTGAATCCGTATCGAGGATAGGATGGTGGTTAAGAAGTATTATTCGATCGTAAGTCGCTTTACTAATTGCATCAGATACTGTTCTTAGCATTTCCGCATCTATGAAACCGTTGTCCTCATAGAGCTCGCTGGAGTCTAGGCAGACTACAAGCACAGACTCTCCGTCGATTGTGATATTTTTAAGAAAGTTGATATCGGTGAAATGGTCTTTTACGCCATTGACATTCGCGTCAAGGAAAATGCCTTTCTTTCTACAATTGTTGCGATCTAGTGGCCGCAGGACGTCTATGTCCTCGATATATTGACGGAAATAATCGGCGCTGCGCATATTTCGTTTATCGTGATTTCCCGGGATCGAAATGATGTGCTTGCAATCAATCGACTTCAGAAAGCTGCCCACGGCTTTGAACTCGTTCTCGAGGGCATCTGTCGTGTTATCGCCAGTATTTATCAGAAGATCCGCCGAAAAGCTGTTTAGCTTCTGCAGTAATAATTCATTATTGCCTTGCCAGTGACGGGGACCAAAATGCATGTCCGAGATGTGTAGTATATTCATTTCCGCTGCTAGCCTATTCCAATTCTTTTGCTAGTGAAGTGTGCCCGATAAGCAACCGATAGGCTAATGTTCATTTGACCTACAACCAAGCGAATGACCAGATTTATAGAGGCCACGTTCTCGGCAAAATTTTTCGCTCAAGCTAAAGAACTCCCTAGCACATATAAAGCCTGCCTCCCGCGAGGCGGGGAAAGCTGACTGTATTGTAGTTATTAGGAGAAAACTTGATCTTGATCAAGAAGGAAGTCCCGTCAAAAAAGGGGCTAAAGGCATGGGGGGCAAGAAGCGAATTTACGGGGGTGAAGCACCTCGATTGCGCTTGTCTGAATTAACGCTGCGGGGTATCACCGATGGTGCTAGGCAGGCCGAAACCGGGACTCGAATTCAACACGTCCAGCCTCATCGCATCCCTCTCATTTTGGGACAGCCATTGCGCATAGGTTTGACAGATGCGCCGTCGAATATAGGTGGAGGTTCCAGCCTGTTCCACGCAATAGACCTGTTCGGCCAAGGGCACTGTACGATTGAATGCAGCCAGCTCTACTTCGCTCATAGCTGTGAAGGAAGGACGATTGCTATTGCAGGCAGAAACCAGGGCAACCAGGCCCACTAGGAGTAGAGATCTCATGACGCTCATTTTAACCTTGAAGAGCGAAGAGGAACAATGCTACTAATCTGGTAAGCCGATCAACCGAGTCAGCCCACCGCATTCATTGCTTAATCCCTGACACCCATAGCCAATTGATAGCCGTCTCTGGTCGGCTCCAATACACCAGTCTTTCCTCTCTGAGACCAGAGTCCCTGAGCAAATTTCTAGCCTGGTCTTCACTATAACCGATGGCCCATTCCGTGTGCTTCTCTCCCTCGTTGAGCTCTTCGTTTACATTAGAGAGGAGATTGAAGACGACCCTGCCACCAGGCTTTAGCACCCGCTCCACGCTACAGAGAATGTTTTGTGTATATTCGCGAGGGATATGCTGCAAAACGGTAAAAATATAAGCAACATCAACACTGGCGGGAAGAATATCGGCCGGTAGCGAGTCGGGCCCGTTTACATAGAAAGCTATATTATCCAGATGCTCACAGTTTTTTGTCGCCGCAGCAATTACATGCTTCGAAATATCAGTACCAATTACTTTGTCGTAATTGTCAGCCATCCAGCTAACAGACCTTCCAAAACCACAGCCTATATCCAGTGCGGTGCCAGTTCTGGGCAGGTCGAACATCTTATACAACCACAGCGATTCAGTTCTTTTTATACTTCTCTCAAGACTGTCCGAATACGGCACAGGCATCGACACATTCTGAGTCTCAAAATTTAGGGCGATTACCGCATTGTCGAGCTCGAGATCCTCCTTTGAAGGGGTGTGGCCGAGGAAGTCGGTATAGTGAGGATGGTTTGTAAAGTAGCCATCTCGCTGCATTTCATCCCACATGCGCCTAAATTCATCACTTTTCATAGCTACTAATTAACTCCTACTCTGTCCGCCACTATCTTTTTTCAGTACTAATTTTTTAGATTTCTGGCCAGGGAAATAGATCAACCGGAGGCACATTCAGGTTAACGTCATTGCCCCGCGCCATGACAAAGGTCGGCCTCATCAGCGCCGAGATATCTTCAAGCGGATTGCCGGCAGTGGCAATAATATCTGCATTTTTGCCAGCCTCTATGGTACCGGTAATGTCAGTCAGATCCATCAGGTCTGCCGCATTGACAGTGGCGGAGATTAATATGTCCCGCTCTGCCATGCCCGCCTCGTTCATGAGCACCATCTCATAGGCGTTAGTTCCGTGATCGTTCACGCCCGCATCGGTACCAAAGGCAATCTTTACGCCTCGCTCGTAGGCGATCCTAAGCGCATTCCTCATTACCGGGCCGACTTCAAGCGCCTTCTGTCGAACCTCGGGAACGAAAAAATCAGGCCTCTCAGTGGCGATTCGCTCGACTGTGTAACCTGCAATCAGAGTCGGCACCAGATAGGCGCCTGTCTGAACGAACAACTCGGCCGTCTCCTCGTCCAGATAGGAGCCGTGCTCTATGGAATCAACGCCTGCTCGCAGCGCCGCCTCCAAACCAATTTTCCCGTGTGCGTGGGCGGCGACTTTCCTGCCCATCGCATGCGCAGCCTGAACCAGCGCAACTTGTTCCTCATCGGTAAATTGTTGGCCTGTTCCTGTTGCGGTCTGACTCAGTACGCCTCCTGTTGCTACATATTTTATGTGGTCGGCGCCATACTTCACTTGAGTCCGTACTGCCTTGCGGCACTCAGCCACGCCATCGCAAACTCCGGAATGTGGATGAGGAAATATATCGTCACGAAAACCACCGCCATCGCCATGTCCACCCGTTGGCGTTATCCCCTGACCTGCGGCTCTAATGCGCGGGCCCATTACTATCCCTTGATTGATAGCATCGCGAAGAGCAAAGATTGCATTTCTATCGCCGCCCACGTTCCTAATCGTTGTAAACCCGGCACGTAATGTGCGCATACCGAACTCAAGCCCCATCAGCGTAGTGAGTTGCGATGAACGCGTAACGCGAATTTCGCGACCGTTTGGTTCCTGCTGACTGAGAATATGTGTATGTGCGTCAATGAGGCCGGACATGACAAACTGACCTCTTAGATCAATCACCATAGCGTTCGCCGCTCCGCTCACCTGTGATGGCAAGACATAGCCATCGCGTACTTCCATAATCTCATTATTCCTAACAATAATACTTTGTTCTGACCTAACATCTTCACGCGCATCACTGAGCAGTGTGCCGGCATGAATGATTTTCCATTGATCAGCCACCTGCGCAGACAGAGCAGTACTGAAAATTATCGAAACCAAAATCAGGATATTCCTTACCATGACAACCCCTTAGATTATTACGCTAGTTCGGAAATCATGATAGCAAAAGACGCTAAGACAATAGGCTCTAATTTGATACAGACATAAGCTGCTCTATCTTTCGTTCGCTGATAGTTGCGGCACGCCTGAGCAAGCACCTTAGCTTCTTCTCGAATCACGATACTCTGAGGTCCATAACTGGCCAGGATTTTCGCATCTAGGCTAAGCTTAGAACCCCCAAAAGAAAAAAACTATGAATTGTGGCCCGCAACCGGCTCGCAAATCGCAGTGGATTGCCGGTCTTTACGGGACAGAAACTACAAATAATTGGGGTCAGCCACATAGCCACCAAGTTACCGAACGTCTTTTCTACTATATAACTGAATATGGGTATTTTTGTAACACTATTTGTATAATTTGGTGACGTTCTCAATAATCCTTTGGGTTACTGAAATGGCTCTTTAGGAATAGTTGGAAGGGTCATTGTTAGTGTGATATACCTGCCTAATCGCTCTATTCGGTGTGATCTACACAAGGCAATATGGCGAGCTACTGGAGACACAGTCTTATTATAATAAAATATAAACATTTCAGGGAGTAAAAGAATGAATCCCCACAATTGTTCTAATAAATTTAAACGCTCGATTCTCTATACCAGCGTGGCTTTGGGCATGCTGGGTACGCCGTATTACGCTTCTGCACAGGATACAAATGTTGAAGAGGTCGTTGTGACCGGATCTTATATCCGACGCTCAGAGGGCATCATCGCCGCCTCTCCGATTACAACTCTTTCCGCAGATGACCTCGTTGCACAAGGCACGCTCAATATGGCCCAGGTTGTTCAAAACATGACGTTCAACAATGGCTCCGGTGTAACCAACTCGATTCAGGCCAGTGGCGCCTCGAGTAATAGCGCCGCCTTTAACCTACGCGGACTGGGCACGAGGGCAACGCTGCAGTTGATCGACGGAAAGCGAGTAACCAACCCTAATGTGCAATGGCTTCTACCAAGCATTGCTATACAGCAGATGGATATCGTGACAGACGGAGCCGCCGCACTATACGGCACCGATGCCGTGGCGGGCGTTGTCAACATACTGCCTTACAAGTCCTATGAAGGACTGAAGATTGAACATTTTAACGAAGAAGATTCTCGTGGAGACTTCAGAGACCAGACCACATCGTTTCTTTGGGGCAAAGACCTTGGCGGCGGTGTCGATATTGTAGCTGCTGGCTCTTTCAGGCACAACGGCACACTTCAGTGGACCGACAGACCCAAACTCGCCTTAGCCGGCCTAACCGACAACAGCGGCGCCAACCCCGCTAACTGGAATGTACCCCAGCGTGATGATAATGGCGCACTCCTCGGCACTACCAAAAGTACCCCGGACCCTATCTGTGGCACAGACCCTGTGACAGATCCTCTGGTACAGGGCGGCAATAAATTCGGAACCCTCGCCCTGGGGCGTTGCTGGTTTCCCTTTGCAGACACTAGAGATTTCGTAGAGCAAAAAACTCAAGCCTCACTGTATTCCAATATCAATTGGGAAGTGAATGAGGATCTATCCCTGACAGGTCAAGTTTTATGGGGTAGATGGCAGGGCCACGGACGCCAGAATCAGGGAAATCCGGGTACCCGGTTTGGCGATTTGCCCACCGTGCGCGGCGAATTGCCGGGCAACCCTTTCAGGGCTGTTGCAGGTGACGGCCGCGAGCTGTTTGCTCAGCCGCTGCTCGATGGCAACGGCATGATACTCAGCGACCCCTATGGCAATCAGCAGCCACTGCGTGATGCCAACGGCGCCGTAGTTCTAGCCGGTAACCAATTTGCTAATATAGCAAACGATCCGAACGGCGGTGTACCGTTTAACGAAGATGTGCCGTTTAGTAGTGCCTGGCTGCCTTTTGGCCTCGCCAACACTAACCCAGCAATATTCGGCGGGCCCGATAGCGACCAGATTAGCCGCAAGGAGAATGACGAGCGTGATATGCGCCTAGCCTTCGGCGCCGACTTTACCGTGCCTTATCTAGACGGATGGGAAGGCTCTGCAACCTATATGTTTGGCCAGCGCAACGTAGTTAGCGCACAGACTCAGCACTTTAGCTTTAGCGCAGTAGAACAGGGCCTCAATTGTGACCAGGTTCGTGACGCCGGTGCTTGTTTCAACCCGTTCGGCGCTGCCGATAATTCACCGATGCGCACTCCGCAGGCCGTAGCAGACGCTATCTATACACGTGATCGCGTAGACAACAAAGACACGCTGCAGACCTTCGATCTGGTCATCAACGGCACCATCGCCCCGGGTGGCTTCGAGTTACCGGGCGGCACAATCGGCGCAGCATTCGGCTATCAACGTCGCGATGAAACTGATGAGAACGTACCAACTTGGTACCAACAGCGCGATGATCGTCTGAACAGTATCGGAGCCTATCCGACAAAATTCAGCCGCACCAGTGACTCGTACTTTGCCGAGTTCTCGTTCCCGATTCTTGATAACCTTGAGATCAGCGCCTCGGTGCGTGATGAGCAATTCAGTACTGGCCAGGGCGATGTCGTTAGCAAGTTCGGTATCACTTACTCGCCTGCTGACTGGGTGACACTGCGAGCTACTCAAGGCGAGGCCTTTATTGTGCCAACCCTGAATCAGCTTAACGCGCCAGACTCCTGCGCCCTTAGTAACGTGGATGACCTCTTCACCACATTCTCGGGCTTCATCACTTCCTGTAGAACGGGTAACCCGAACCTAGTTTCGGAGACTTCGGACAGCACGTCATTCGGCATCGATTTATTACCAATGGATGGTCTGGACATACACCTAACCTACAGTGAAACTGACTTCGTAGACCGGATTGTGGACACCACGACTCAGGATATCGTGAGAGCGGATTTTGCGAAATTTCAGGAAACAACAGGCTTTGCTGCTACTAATGCGCAGCCTTACCCATCGATAGCTGAACTCACGGCTTGGGTAGCCAATCCACTATCGGATCCGCGTATTCAGCGTGACCCTCTGGATATCGAAACCACCACTCGCATCAACCGCAGCGAAACCAATGCGTCGACTATGCTAGTTAAAGCCTGGGATATCCAAGCTAACTACAGTTTCGACCTGGACGCGTTCGGCTTGGGTAGCTGGGGTAATTTCCGCACAGGTTTGAGTGCCACCTACGTGGATACCTACACTTGGCAGGAGTCTAGTCTAACTCCAGTGCGTGAAGCGAAGGGTAATCAGAATAACTCCTTCGGCGCGGTGCCGGTTATTCCTGAGTGGCGAGCCAATGCAAACATTGGCTGGTCGCTTGGACACCATGGCTTTAACGCTACTGTACGCTACGTCGACGAGGTGATCTTCGACGCAAACGAGTTTAGCTTTCAGCGCTTTCTGCGTCCTCAAAATCTTTGGACTTCTACCGACGTTGTACGTGCCTGGACCCAGACCGATATGTTCTATACCTATAGCGACTTAGAGCTATTCGGTGGTTCGGCAGGAATAAGCATCGGTGCGCGTAACGTGTTTGATCGCGAAGCGCAGAAGACTGGCATGATTGCAGGAGTTATCTCGCAGATTCAGAACCCATTAGGGCGCATTCTCTATGCACGCGTTAACTATGAGTTTTAAGATCTTGCAGATATAGCGAGAACCGGAAGGCGTGTTTGTTGTTAGAAGCACGCCCTCTTTGAAGAGAAGCCCAGAGATAGATTGCTGGGCTTTTTTTTGCATCCATAAAAGTAACGCTAGTATGAACTGCTACTCGGGCAGAGCCCGCAGCAGGCACCAAGGCTTTAAATGCTTATACTAATCCCCCGTTATGCCCTCCCATGACACTCACTGTTAAAGACATTCAAGACGCTGCGACTCGAATCGCCCAGGCAATAATAGATACCCGCTTCGAGCAACCGCAGACTCTGTCGGCCATGGCTGGCACTGATCTCTATCTGAAATTCGAAAATTTTCAATTAAACGCTTCCTTCAAAGCCCGCGGCGCTCTTAACAAATTACTGCTTCTTAAGAAGCAGGGCTAGGTGAAAGGCGTTATCGTCATGTCTGCAGGAAATCATGCCAAGGCCGTTGCCTGTCATGCTGAGCGCCTGCGCATACCTGCCACCATCGTAATGTCCAAGAACACACGCAATGTGAAGGTTAAGGATACAAAGAACTTTGGCGCCAGAGTTGTCCTCAGTGGCGACAATTTAGACGAGACTGCAGCTCATGCGCAACAGATCGCCGAATCCGAACATCTGACCTTCGTTCATCCCTATAACGCTGTAGACATCATAGCAGGCCAGGAAACTGTGGCACTGGAGATACTGCAGGCCCAGCCAGACCTAGACAGCATCGTTGTGCCTGTTGGCGAGGATGCCTATCAAGAAAGCAGACCTGTACCTGACAGTAGAGACAAGAGACGCCGCACAGAATCAGGAAATTCTCACACGCCTCAAGGAACTGAGATACAACGCAGAGTTGTTGGCCGAGTAGCCTTTCTCATCGATCGGATTGAAAACTTGCGCAGCGACTGGTTCTTAAAAATTGTTAAGCTAAGTCGCGGCTATCAATAGAATAACGCTTATCGCGACCAGCACGATACCCAGACATTCCTTCAACGTGATTCTTTCCCCGAAGTAGAAGTAAGTTATTAGAAGCGTTACTACAAACTCCGTCTGGCCAAGGGTTTTGACAAGTGCAGCATCTTGCAGGCTCATCGCCGTAAACCATCCCACCGAGCCTGCCAGAGAAGTAAAGCCTATGAACATGCAAGACTTCCATCGAATCATCAGCAAGAATAGTTGATCGCGCTCACTAAGCAACACATACAAAAGGCAGATTACGGTCTGAATGCTCACCATAAATAGCAGCACCGCAGATGCACTCAACAGCCTCGACACATCCAATGACAGAGATGCCTCTCGAATCCATAGAGATGCCAGAGCAAAACCAAGGCCCGCCCCGACTCCATACTTGATGCTCTCATTCTCTGTCAGATCACGCAGGCTAAGCTTCCAACTGCTAGCGACAAGAACGCCCGCTACGCCGACGAGTACCGATAGATAGGCCGTGACACTGAGTACTGCCGAAAAGAATACGGCACCGAGGATGGCCGTTAGCAGTGCCTCGGTCTTCGCCAAGGCAGTTCCAACAGCGAAGTTGCGCAGCGTCAGCGCCTTAATTAAAAACACGGTAGCGAAAATCTGCGATATGGCGGCCAAAATTGCGGCACGATAGAAAACTGCGTTGCCGGTGACGGCTTCGCCTTGGTAGAAATTTTTTAGAACCAGAAAATACAAAACCGCAAAGGGCAAACCAAACAGATAACGCGCGAGCGTTGCCGCTAGCACGCTAATGCTCTGCGCGATCTGTTTCTGCGCGGCGGTACGAACTGACTGCATAACGACAGCTAGTAGTGTAAATACTATCCAGGCTTCCATGGTCGCACTATACCGAAGAGCCAAGGGAAAACCTAAATGAGAAAAGGAGTTAGCGAGTCAGACTGTCAGTGAAGCCGGAGCACTTGGCGAATCGCCTACACGTGATAGAATCATGGCTCAATCGGTTGAATCTTCGTTCACACAATGGAGAAAACAATGTACCTGAAAATTCAGCTTGTTGCTGTCAGACACAAATTTTTAATTCCACTTTTCTTGCTCCTGTGCAGCACAGCCTTTGCCGCCGAACGCACTGAGAAAACAATCGATATTGGACATGCCCGGCTGCAGGTCGCCGTGTGGGAATCCACCTTAAGCAACGATGAGACCCTAATCGCCCTGCCCGGCTCCGGCGCCGATATTACCCGCTATAAGTATCTCGCCCCCTTTCTTGCCGACGCCGGCTACCGTGTCGTCGCAGTAAATCAGCGCGGTATTATGGGTAGCACCGGCGAGCTGGAGGGGCTAACACTTTATGACTACGCAGCAGATCTAGTCGCCGTTATCGATGCCCTTGGATTGGAAAGAGCACATCTGCTTGGGTGGGCACTGGGCAATAGAACCTCTCGTGCCGCTGCCACTGAATATCCCGAGCGAGTCGCCAGTATCTCCCTCATTGCGGCGGGAGGTCTCTCCAAGCCATTGACCACCCCAGGCGAGCTTGGCCGTCTATTGGGGGACGCAACTCTATCTGAGCCCGAGAAGTTTGAACTGGCAAGACGAACGCTTTTCTCTCCAGAGACGAATGATGGGCTGGTTCTGGACTATGTCAGAGGCCTAAACTATTGGCCCGAGGCACAGCACTCCCAGAGCATGGCGAACCGGGCTACGCCGCTAGAGCAATGGTGGGCGGGTGGCAGCGGACCTATGCTGATAGTCCAGGGAGTAGATGACAAGACTGCCCCGCCAGAAAATGGCAGGCGCATGAAGGAACAATTCAGCGATCGAATTACCCTGGTTAACCTACAGGCAGCCGGCCATGCGATGGGGCTGGAAAAGCCTCGGGAAACTGCCGATGCGATACTCGCCTTTCTGGGCAAACACCGCATATCACCGTGAACTGACTCCCATAGTGCGCTAGACTAATGCTCCTCAAGACGGAGCGTAAGATCAGGGGCCTAGCATTGTCAGCAGCATCTCTTAATGAAACAGCGAAGACTTCATCTGCGCCGCCATCGAAGCGACAGTGGCTTCGTTTCGTTACCGCCGCCAGCCTATTCGATGGCCATGATGCGGCAATCAATATCATGCGCCGCATTCTGCAATCTAGTGGCGCTGAAGTTATTCACCTCGCTCACAATCGCTCGGTTCAGGACATCGTCGAGGCTGCGATTCAAGAAGACGTCGATGCAATTGCTATCAGCTCCTATCAGGGCGGACATATCGAGTATTTTAAATACCTCGTAGACCGACTCCGCGAAATGGGTGCCGATCATATAAAAATATTTGGTGGTGGCGGCGGCGTTATCATTCCCGCCGAGATTGAAGAATTACACAACTATGGTGTATCCCGTATCTACTCCCCTAACGATGGGCAGGCTATTGGATTGCAGGGCATGATCGACGACATGCTGAATCGCTGTAGCGGCGGCAAGAGCCGCCCCGCCGCTCCCGATCTAACACAGCTGGACGAGGGTGACAGGCTAGTCCTGACCCGCGTTATCACCGGCATCGAGAATGAAGAATATGCCGATCAAGAACTCCAAACCCTGAAACAGCAAGCATCGACTCGATTGAATACACCCATTCTTGGAATCACGGGAACCGGAGGTGCCGGCAAGTCTTCATCGACGGATGAGATCATACGGCGTTTTCGACAGGACAGCAGCGACTCCCTCAAGATTGCTGTGCTAGCTATCGACCCAACTAGAAAAAAGACAGGTGGCGCCTTGCTTGGTGACAGGATTCGAATGAATGCCATCGGCCATCCAAATATATTCATGCGCTCCGTCGCCACCAGAGATTCTTCCGTCGAGATACCCGAGAGGCTAAGCGAAATTGTCGCCGCAATAAAAGTCTCCGGCTTCGACCTGATCATTATCGAGACCCCCGGAATCGGCCAGGGTGATGCCGGCATAGTGCCCTTCGTAGACACGTCACTGTATGTAATGACTCCCGAATTTGGCGCTGCCAGCCAACTGGAAAAGATCGATATGTTGGATTATGCGGACGTATTTGCGATCAATAAGTTCGACCGCAAGGGTAGTGAAGATGCACTAAGAGATGTTTGCAAGCAGGTGCAACGCAATCGCGAAGCCTTTACGCAGATGCCAGATGAAATGCCAGTCTTTGGAACAATCGCATCGAAGTTTAATGATGACGGCATAACTGCCCTGTATCAGGCCCTAGTACCGCTACTGCGTTCACATGGGTTGCCAGATTATGAACAAGCCATCGCAGCAATTAAGGGGAAGAAATCGACGCAGACGAGTCTAATAATTCCTGCGCAACAACAGCGCTATCTTGCAGAGATCGCGGAGATAGTGCGCGACTATCATGAACGGGTGCAAACTCAGTCACAGCTGGCGCGTGAGCGACAACAACTCATCGCCAGCAAGTCCATGCTGGATTTGAACTCTAAGGATAGCTCCGTATTGGACGAACTGATCACAGCCAAAGACAATGCGATGGATGAAAAGGCGAAGCGCCTGCTAGATGCTTGGCCACAACTGAAATCAGACTACGCCAAAGACGAGTATGTCGTTAAGGTGCGCGATAGCGAGCTTCATACCGCACTGTTTCGCACCTCACTCTCGGGCACGAAGATAAGCCGCGTGGCACTGCCCAACTATCAAGACCATGGCCAACTATTGCAGTGGCTATTACTTGAGAACGTACCAGGGCGTTTCCCCTTTACCGCTGGCGTATTCAGATTCAAGCGTGAGTCTGAAGATCCGACACGTATGTTTGCCGGAGAAGGCGATGCGTTCCGCACCAATCGTCGTTTCAAACAACTCTCTGAACATTCGGCGGCGAAGAGGCTTTCTACCGCCTTCGATTCTGTAACCCTCTATGGCTTCGACCCGGCCATGCAGCCTGACATCTATGGCAAAGTTGGAAATTCTGGCGTGTCGATTGCCACCCTCGACGACATGAAAGAGCTCTATAAGGGCTTCGACCTAGCCAGCCCTACCACATCGGTATCTATGACTATCAATGGCCCGGCGCCGACAATACTGGCCATGTATATGAATGCCGCCATAGATCAACAGCTCGATCAATTTCGAAGCGAGAACGGCACTGCACCCAACGACGATCAGTACCGAACAATAAAGGCGCTGGCCCTAGAGAATGTTCGTGGCACCGTTCAGGCAGATATTCTTAAGGAAGACCAGGGGCAGAATACCTGCATCTTCTCCACCGAATTTAGCCTCAAGCTAATGGGCGATATTCAGGAATACTTCAGCGCGAATAAGATTCGAAACTTCTATTCGGTATCGATCTCGGGTTACCACATCGCCGAGGCGGGCGCGAATCCGATTTCGCAGCTGGCGTTCACCCTATCTAACGGTTTTACTTTCGTCGAAGCGTATATTGCCCGCGGCATGAAGGTTGACGATTTCGCCCACAATCTTTCGTTCTTCTTCTCCAACGGAATGGATCCCGAATACACGGTGCTGGGAAGAGTCGCACGCCGAATCTGGTCTACCGCAATGCGCTTTAAATATAATGCGAGCGAACAAAGTCAGAAGTTGAAATATCACATTCAAACCTCAGGCAGGTCTCTGCATGCTCAGGAGATGTCCTTCAACGACATTCGCACTACGCTGCAGGCATTGATCGCGGTCTATGACAATTGCAATAGCCTACACACCAACGCCTACGATGAGGCCGTAACCACACCTACCGAGGAATCGGTGCGGCGAGCCATGGCGATACAGCTGATCATCAATAAGGAGTGGGGCCTGGCGGTCAATGAGAACTCCAACCAGGGTTCTTTTATCATCGAGGAACTGACCGATCTGGTTGAGGAAGCGGTACTACAGGAATTCGAACGTATTTCCGAACGCGGCGGCGTGCTGGGCGCGATGGAAACCGGATATCAACGCGGCAAAATTCAAGACGAGTCGATGCTCTATGAGCATCGAAAACATGACGGCAGCCTGCCACTAATCGGTGTTAACACCTTCCTCAATCCAGAACCGGAATCTCAGCCGAAGATCGAGTTAGCGCGCTCTACCGATGAAGAAAAAAGAAGTCAGATAAACCGTTTGGCGGAATTTAAAGCCAGAAACGCCGATGATTCCGCCCAGGCATTGGAGCGACTGCGCGCTGCCGCCATCAATAATGAGAATGTCTTTGAAGAGTTGATGAACGCGGTTCGCTTCTGCAGCCTGGGCCAAATTACTGACACATTCTTCGAGGTAGGAGGACAGTACCGCCGAAACATGTAGCCGCGGCTTAATAATGCGCTATAACGACTTAATCAAGTATACCGAGGGCTAGGGAGAGCAATGCGAAGTAGATACCTACCGAACAGATAGTAGGGATAACAATGCTCGCCATGATGTCTCTGAACTGCTGATAATTCGCCGATTTATTCAATTCACTGTGCAGCATCAATATCGCTAATAACGCAGCACCAAAACCTGCCAACGGGATGCCCAGGATACTTACCAGGGCAAGCTTCTAATAAATCTTCAATGTCGCCAACTGACTGCACGAAGTGAACGCAGAGTACATACTGCAAAGAAACAAATTAAAGAACGGACCCCAAGGTAACACGCGCTATAATCTAAACTATTAAGTCCATGATATAAATCTCAAACACAAAAAAGGGCGGTAAACCGCCCTTTTCAACTAGTATTGCTTAAACTACCAGGCCGATCCTATTCAGTCACATTCACCGTAATATAGGCATCATGATAGAGACCACCGTCGTCTGCTCGGCCCCATAGCACATAGGTGCCAGGCTCTTCGAAGGTGATGTCTACCTCATACATACCATCTGCAGGGGGTGGAGTCGGCTCCCAGAGCGAGCCCCATGGAGAGTTCGAGCCCGCACGAGTGTCTTCCCATGGCTTAGGCATCTGCGGGTTGTAGGTTACCTTACCCGCACCTCGGTAGACATTCCAGGAAAGGAAGAGACCGTTAGTCTTGTCGACCGTCACCTTGATTGGAGGCGTCATCAACAGGCGCTGTCGCACGTTTTCTTCAGTCACCAATGCCGCAGCAAGAGGTCCGCCCGCAAATTCAGCAAAGCGTCTAGCTTCCTCAACTGGATTACTGGGCGTAGGCAGACCATCGTCCGCGACATGAGTACGCAGGGTCAGAGACTCACCCGCTCTCACGGTGCGAATATCATCGCCTTGCACGGTAACAATTGGGGGAACGTTAGCTCTGGATTCCGGGCTACTGGTACCTGCGCCCAGAGAACCAGTCTCAGAGGCAATCACCATGTTATCCACGAGATAGTCCGCCTTTAAAGTTCCATAGGCCTTGCGCTCGACGCCATTTACATTCAGCGTCCACACAAGCTCGCGGTCTCCCCAATCGGAAGGTACCTGTACCTCGAAGGTAAAGCGATTTCGCCGCGGTAGAAAGTGCGTAGGCTGACCACGGTCGGCTTCGCCAGGAGAAAACATATTGTTCTCACCAACGGGCACATCGGGCTCTTCTTCCCAGTTCTCGTTCATGTAACCAAACATCAGGTTGAAACTACCATCTTCGTTTGGTCGCCAACCCTCGAAAGCCGGCTCTATGTGCTGACCGCTGCGGTATGTATCTGCTAATACCAGCGGTGATAGAAAAACAGCACCAAGCGCGACCACGAACAGTCTAATAGACTTACTCGCGCCTTTTATTTGTAAACTTTGCATATCTAATTTGTCTCCTGCAATGCAACTTCATTATTCAACTCATCTGAGTCCGTAACCGGCGCAACCAACGGCGCCAAACATAGCGGGCAACCGATCACGTGATCGTTAGGCCCAAGATTTAGTGTCTGACGGCGATTCTCCATCTCCTCGAAGAATTGCTCATCATTCATTTTCACGCGCATCCCTAGATCGATGAACATATTAGTCACAGATCGGTTGCCAGAACCCTGCCAGTTTCTGGGGTCAGGCACATTTGGATTCGTTTCTGTGTTATTCATATAACCCACGATGTGCATGATCGTACCCTTAGGCAAAAGAGGCTGTGCATCGTTGTCATAGGCATAGCCACGTACCCAGTTGTGGTCGTAGCCTACACAGGAGAGAGTCTCCACTGTGTAGCCCCAAATAGCCTCCAGGCACATACGCTCACCGGGAGCGTGCAGGTGCGGCTCGAATGAAATAATCTTAGTGTGGTCTTGCAGCACTGTATAAGCATGTAATTCCTGATCCTTCTCATTACCTGCAATGCTGATATCTACACCGTTACCCAGACCGAGGCTAACCCTCTCATACTTCGGCTCATAGCCAACCGGGTGAAAACGAAATCCAATTTCCAGATGACCAGTAGTGTCTTTTCCATTCGAGTGCATGTGCACAGAGTCAGAAACAACATAAGAACCGGCTCGCAGCAAACGCCCGCCATCCTCATCGAAGATATCCGCGTTTCTGCCTACCTCGTGAACCGGCCAGCTTGTGGAGCTACCTTCTACGCGCTCGCCATTTTCATCAAGCTCTGCCGTTGACCAGATCATGTGATGGAAGATAAAGCGGCCGCCAACCGTATCTCGGCCTGTCCCTGCAGAATTATTTACGTCATTCACCTCGACAATCTCAACCGACTTCACGTAGCGATCCTGATCAAGACCAATTGGCACTCTATCGATTTCGCCCCACCAATCAGGAGTGCCGGCTAATTTAGTTACATCGTTTGTGTTGATGATCAGGTCCGGCTGACCCGCAGTCCATTTCAGATCATCGCTAAATTCCAGAGGTTCGGGAGCATTTGCGGGATCACCCTGCGGCGTTCCACTGCGCGCCCAAGTGGAGATGGCTGCTAGCTCTTCTTCGGTGAGCGATGGATCAAATTTGTAATCCTGTATACCGATGTCTTTTTCCATGTACCAAGGAGGCATTGCTCCAGCTCTATCGCGCAGCCCAGTCTTGTATTCGATCAATCCCGCGAAAGGAGCCACCTCGTCGTAAGTAACCAGCGACATAGGCGCCACACCACCGGCGCGGTGACAGTTCTGGCAGCTGCGCTGCAAGATGGGCTCGATGTCTTTGTGGAATGTGACCTGATCCGATTGCGCATTGGCCATTGTTGGCAATGCCATGATGCAAACGGCAGCGCAGGCCTGAGATAGTTTAGCGAATATACTAGTTAACGAGCGATTGGTTGTAGTTAACACCAGCGGACCCTCCGATTAGTAAATTTTTGCCCACCCTACCTGATGCGGCGGGCAAGTCTCGATTATTCTGGAACAGTCCTGGAAAACTGTCCATCAGCTATGGGATTGAAACAAAAAATGCCAAGGCTGTCTTGTGAATTCTGCGCTAATCTTGACCAATTCTGTTACATATTGTGCTTTGCAGATAGAGAGCCTAACCGCTAATGCCAAATAATCGCTTTTTAAGCACTTTTGGCTGATTTTAGCTACATATTAGCGACATTTGAACTCAAATCCCAGTTCTAGGCATTCGTCTCAGCACATCCTCATGTTAACGCGAAGTCAGTAGCCTTGGCGCCTTTATTTACTGGCAAAAACTTCCTCATATTCTAGCCGTGGGACTGCGAATCCAAAGGAAAAATACGGATAGATTCAGCAAGGGATTCGAAGATCGCTACTCGGCCACACCGACTGGGTTACATAATAGCACCGCATCGAGAGGCAATCCCTGGCCCCTGGCGCGTTCTTGAAGTCTTAAAGCCTGCAGCGTCTTACCATCTGGATCCAAGCCCGTCTTAAACTCACAGAAACTCTCTGACCACTCCGAGGCTCGAACTCTTATGGGCGACGCTGAGCTAGTCGCGAACTCGATTGCGATTCCTGGAGGTTAGGCACATGAGAACTTTACAGTAAACTTCAGCTGTACATAACTTGCCGGCGATTCCTTATAGCCCTACACCGCAGTAGAATTCGCTGAATGGCGGCCCAACCAAAACCCCGACAGAACGAACATAGATCATGTGCCCACTGCGAACAGAATGTTCTGCAACCCCAAACGAAAAAACCCGAGCAATGCCCGGGCTTTTCTTAAGTCATCGAGAGAATTAAGCTACGTGAGCAGCTCTTTCCTCTTCGCTGATTTCCTTGATACTCAACTTGATACGGCCTCTGGCATCGGTATCCAGAACCTTAACTAGCACGTCCTGACCCTCCTCCAAAAATTCGTTTACATTCTCGACGCGCTCTTGCGAGATTTGTGAGATATGAACCAAGCCATCTTTACCTGGCAAGATTGTAACGAACGCACCGAAGTCTACGATTCTTGCGACCTTACCGTTGTAGATTCTGCCTACTTCAGCTTCAGCCGTAATTTCGTTAACCATGTCGAGTGCGGCATCGCGAGAGACAGCGTCTTCGCCATAGATGCGAACATTGCCGTCATCGTCAATGTCAACCGATGCGCCTGTAGCCTCAGTAATACCTCGAATAACTGCACCGCCCTTACCGATTACGTCGCGAATCTTGTCTGGGTCGATCTTGATCATCGCCATCGCCGGAGCGTTGTCGGAGACAGACTCTCTAGCAGTTGCGATAACCTTATTCATCTCGCCCAAGATATGATTTCTAGCCGTATGAGCCTGCTCTAGAGCCTGCTCCATAATTTCTTCGGTAATGCCCTGGATCTTGATATCCATTTGCAGAGCAGTTACCCCAGCTTCCGTTCCGGCAACCTTGAAGTCCATATCGCCAAGGTGATCTTCGTCACCAAGGATATCTGTTAGAACAGCGAAGCGATCGCCTTCCTTGATAAGACCCATTGCGATACCAGCAACTGGAGCGGAAATAGGAACACCTGCATCCATCATCGCCAAGCTGCTTCCGCAGACACTCGCCATAGAGCTTGAACCGTTCGATTCAGTAATCTCTGAAACCACACGGATGGCATATGGAAACTCTTCTTCCGCCGGCATAACAGCTGCAACACCGCGGCGCGCGAGACGACCGTGGCCAATCTCACGACGCTTGGGGCCACTCATGAAACCAGTTTCACCAACTGAATAGGGAGGGAAGTTATAATGCAACATGAAAGGGTCTTTTCTAGATCCCTGAAGGTCTTCTATTAGCTGTGAATCACGTAATGCTCCTAGTGTAGTTACAACCAAGGCCTGCGTTTCGCCACGTGTGAATAAAGCAGAGCCGTGAGCCTTAGGCAGAACGCCGGTTTCTACTTCGATAGCGCGAACAGTAGTTGTGTCTCGACCATCGATACGCGGATTACCGTCTAGTACTCGGTTACGTACAGTGCTTTTCTCCAGTTTCGCAAAAACATCTTTTACGTCATCGCTACCAACACCTGACTCTTCGCTGGCTAATTGCTCAACAGCCTGCGCCTTCAAGACTCCCAAAGCGTCCTGTCTAGCCATCTTGTCTGAAACTTGATAAGCCTCGGTAACGCCAGCTCCAACCAGAGTAGCAACCGCCGCTGTTAACTCTTCATTGACCGGCTCAGGCTGCCAATCCCATGATGACTTACCAACTTCAGCCTTCAACTCTGCGATCGTATCGATTACGACCTGCATCTCTTGGTGAGCATACAGAACACCACCAAGCATTTGATCTTCACTCAATTCTTTCGCCTCAGATTCAACCATTAGTACAGCTGACTTTGTGCCAGCAACTACCATGTCTAATAATGAAGTACCGAGCTGCGTATTCGTTGGATTCAACATATAACCAGTTTCGGCATCGTAACCAACACGCGCCGCGCCTATTGGCTCAGCGAAAGGAATGCCAGAAATAGACAAGGCTGCGGACGCGCCAATCAAACCCGCTATATCTGCCTGCTCATCTTTATCAGCAGAAATTACCGTACAAATTACCTGCACTTCATTCATGAAGCCCTTGGGGAACAATGGACGAATCGGTCTATCGATCAAACGCGATGTCAGTGTTTCGTTTTCCGTAGGACGACCTTCTCGCTTGAAGAAGCCACCGGGAATTTTGCCTACCGCATAGGTTTTTTCTTGATAGTTAACTGTTAAAGGAAAGAAAGCTGCGCCAGGATTCGCTTGCTTGCGACCCACAACGGTAGCTAGCACCTGAGTATTCCCCATAGTTACAACTACAGAACCTGTTGCCTGTCTGGCCACTTTACCCGTTTCCAAAGTAACCGTCTGATTACCGTATTGAAACGTCTTACTTACTGGATTAAACATAATATTTTCCTAATTATTTATATAGGCGCAGCGCCAACTCATCAGGCGCTGCGCAAAGGATTTTCGATTGATTGTTATCGACGTAAGCCAAGTCGCTTGATCAAAGTCGCGTATCGCTCAAGGTTCTTGCGCTTCAAGTAATCCAGCAATTTTCTGCGGCTGTTCACCATGCGGATCAGACCGCGACGAGAGTGATGATCGTGAATGTGTTCTTTGAAGTGAGACTGCAGTTCGTTGATATTTGCTGTCAACAAAGCTACTTGCACTTCGGGCGATCCTGTATCGCCTTCGCTTTGCGCGTAATCTTTGATGATCGTGTCTTTCTGTTCAGCTGATAAAGCCATTTTCTTTCTCCTAATATGCGATTAATGAAAGCCGTAGGAAATACGGCTACAACATCCTTTTAAAACCAGAATAACCACGCATATTAGTAGTTACCTGACCCTTTCCCTGTAAAATTCTAAATCCTGCTCTGGTTATCATCGCGATCTACTTGAGATCATTGCGTAACGATTAACCTTCTTGGAGCGACCTTGCCATCGTCATCTATACAACCGATGCCGATAAACTGTCCCTCTTCATACAATCTTACCAGTCCTTCCGCTGGCAAGTGTCGCACCAAAACTGGCTGGCCATTCTTAATAAAACTGGCCGTGATACTAGGCAATTCTACCTCTGGCAAGTAGGCTATCGCCTGATCCATCGGTATCAAATGCGCATCAATGGCACTCACACCATCGCGCTCACTCTCTTCCCTTAGCTGCTGTGTTGTTACACAGTCTGCCTCGGTAAAGGCACCGGCCTGAGTCCGCCGCAAGGCTATGATATGCGCACCGCAGCCCAGAAGCTGACCGAGATCATCAGCGATGGTTCTTATATAAGTACCCTTACTACAGGCGATCTCCAACTCTAGCTCATCGCCTTCAAATTCTGTCAATTCGATGCTGTAGATGGTGACCCGACGTGCTTCACGCTCTATGGTCTCACCTTTCCGTGCCATCTTGTACAAAGGCACGCCATTCACCTTTAGTGCCGAGTGCATGGGTGGAACTTGATCTATCTCGCCCCGAAAATTTTGCAGCGACGCCTCTATCTGTTCTCGTGAGATGTCGAAACCTTCACGTCTGGCTATTTCGCATCCTTCGCTGTCTGCGCTATCTGTTCTAACGCCAAGCTTAACTCTAGCTCGATACTTCTTGTCCGAATCCAGCAAGAACTGCGACACTTTCGTCGCCTCGCCCAAGCAAAGTGGCAGCACCCCTGTCGCTAGTGGGTCGAGGCTGCCGGTATGCCCTGCTTTTCTCGCATCGTATAGTCTTTTTACTTCTTGCAGAGCCCTGTTCGAGCTTAGACCAATGGTTTTGTCCAATACGACAATACCATCGATGGCCCTACCCTTTGTTCGCTTACCCAATCTGCACCCTCGGTATATTTCTCAACGAACTCAAGAATGCGAGTCTTGATCGGCCGCCAGCGCACTGTCTATCAGGCTCGAAAGCTGCTGCCCGCGCTCTATGCTTCCGTCGTAGTAAAAACGGAGTTTCGGCACTGAGCGAGTGCTTAGCCGCTTCGCCAACAAGGAGCGTAGATACCCGGCTGCCTTATTTAACGCATTGATATTCTCTTCGATCTCCAACTTATCCAGATCGCCTGGCTCAGATAGAGTCGACTCGTTTACCTGCGAGTCATCAGTCATCGTGTTCAATACCGTCACATAGATCTTTGCGTGAGCTAGATCCCTGCTCACCTCAACGTCTGTGACCGATACCATGCCAACCCTAGGATCGTTAACCTCCATCTGGATTAGCGATGCAAGTTCGCGCTGAATCTGATCAGCTACTCGTTGCACTCTTGCAGACATTTCTGCCACGTTTAATTACCTGCCCGAGAAATTATTCTCAAAGGCTCCTGGCCACTTCGGTAGTTTCGTAGACTTCAATCTTGTCTCCAACTTTCACGTCGGTATAGTTCTTAACGCCGATACCACACTCCATGCCATTGCGAACCTCATTGGCATCGTCCTTAAAGCGTCTCAAGGATTCCAGCTCACCCTCATAGATCACAACATTGTCACGCAGAACTCGAATTGGCTTACTGCGGTAAACAGTGCCCTCGATAACCATGCTTCCTGCAATCTGACCAAATTTCGGTGAATTGAACACGTCTCGGACCTCGGCTACGCCAACGATCTCTTCGCGAATCTCCGGTGAAAGCATGCCGCCCATGATCGCCTTAATATCATCGATCACATCATAGATCACATTGTAGTAACGCAGTTGCAGGCCTTCGTTCTCAACGATGTCGCGCGATGACTTATCTGCGCGCACATTAAATCCAATGATCATCGCCTTTGATGTTGCGGCAAGATGCACATCAGTTTCAGAGATTCCACCGACACCGGAGGCAACGATATTTACTTCAACCTCTTCTGTGTTGAGCTTCTGCAGAGAACCCACTATGGCCTCAAGTGAGCCGCGCACATCTGTCTTCAGAATAATATTGAAGACCTTGAGGTCTTCCTTACCGATTCCGGCAAACATAGTTTCTACGAGATTCGACTGTTGCGATGCCTGCAATGTATCTTTGTGTCGCGTACGCCTGAATTCTGCGATCTCACGAGCTTTCTTCTCATCGGTGAGGACGACAAACTCGTCTCCTGCCTCAGGCACACCATTGAGACCAAGAATCTCTACGGGTATAGATGGACCTGCCGTCTTGACTGTCTTGCCAAGCTCATCGACTAGAGCTCGGATACGACCATATTCATGGCCTACCAATACCGTATCACCGGATTTCAGTGTTCCGTTCTGTACGAGCACAGAGGCAACTGGGCCACGGCCTTTGTCTAATCTGGATTCGATGACCACGCCTTGCCCTGGAACATCTGTATAGGCTTTTAGCTCTAACAGTTCTGCCTGTAACAAGATGGCTTCCAGTAGCTGATCGATGCCCGCACCAGTGATAGCTGACACTTCGATAAACTGTGTCTCACCACCCCAATCCTCAGGAATCACTTCCATTGCGGCCAGTTCATTCTTAACACGGTCTACATCGACGCCTTCCTTGTCGATCTTGTTGACCGCTACAACCATTGGCACACCAGAGGCTTTAGCATGCTGCACAGCTTCTTCTGTCTGCGGTTTAACACCATCGTCAGCTGCCACAACTAGAACAACGACATCTGTTGCCTTCGCACCGCGTGAACGCATCGCGGTAAATGCCGCGTGGCCAGGTGTGTCGAGAAAACTAATCATGCCGTGATCGGTATTCACATGGTAGGCACCAATATGCTGCGTAATACCACCGGCTTCGTGCGAGGCAACTGTCGCCTTACGAATATAATCCAAAAGGGAAGTCTTACCATGGTCAACATGGCCCATAACTGTAACGACAGGCGCACGGATAATTTCCACTTTACCGGTATCCGCTATTATCGATTCTGCCAACTGTTCTTCGATAGCATCTTCTGACACGAATTTAGGAATGTGGCCCATCTCTTCAACCAATAGCGAGGCCGTATCTTGATCAAGAATCTGATTGATCGTTGCCATGACGCCCATGTTGAAAAGGGTCTTAACTATTGCAGCAGACTTCACCGACATCTGCTGCGCTAAATCTGGCAGCGTATTGGTTTCGCCTATCTTAATCTCGCGCTTAATGAATTCGGTTGGCTTCTCGAAGGCATGTTGCGTAGCTGAAAGACGTGCCTTTCCCTTCCTGCCGCCGCCGCGTCGACCGCGCCCACCCATTTCGTCCACATCGCCGCCTTCCAAAACGAAGTCGTCGTTAACATGGATGGTTTTTGCCTGCCGCTTGGCTGGCTTGCCCTTATTCTTGAGATGAGACTTTTTCTTATCACCGGGCTCTTCTGATTCTTTCTTGCCCTGTACCTTGCGTTTCGCGCCAGGCTTATCGGCCCTAGCGGCAGCAGCCTCTTCCACTGCCACTTCAGGCGCAGCTGCGGCATCTTTCGTATCCTTCGAATCTGACGCTGGAGCTTCCTCCGATTTCTCAGACGCTTCTGCCGCTGTAACCTCCGTAGCCTCAGCGCTTGTTGCCTCTGTCGTCTCGGCTGCGGCATCTACGGCAGACTCATCAACAGCTTCTGTTAACGCTGCTTCGTTCTCTAATTCTTCTGGCGCATCCTCCTCAACCGCACTTCGCTTAACATAGGTACGCTTCTTGCGAACTTCAACATTGACCGTCTTACCCCGACCATGGGTAGAAGCAGACTTGAGAGTACCGACAGTTTTTCTCTTGAGAGTGATTTTCTTAGGCGCAGCAACGCTCGCCTCAGAATCACCATGACTGCGGCGCAGAAACTGTAATAAAGTGTTCTTGTCGTCATTCGAAATCGGTTCGTCAGCTTTAGTATGTGACAAGCCCGCCTCTTTAATCTGAGACAACAGCTTATCTACTCCGACTCCGACAACTTCGGCGAGTTCACTTATTGTTACATCTGCCATTCAACTACTCCCATTCACCAACGTACAGAATTGCTGCTACTCAAACCATGGAGCTCGTGCAGTCATGATCAACGTGCCAGCGCGTTCTTCATCCATGCCTTCGATGTCTATCAACTCGTCAATAGACTGCTCTGCCAATTCTTCCATATTGAGAATTCCTTTCTTGGCGAGTTCCAATGCCAGCTTTCCATCCATCCCTTCCATATTCAAAAGATCGTCTGCGATATTGGCTGCAGATAAATCTTCTTCTGAGGCTATAGCCAAAGTCAGCAATGCGTCCTTGGCTCGATTCCTCAACTCGTTCGCTATTTCTTCATCGAAGCCATCGATAGCCAGAATCTCATCGAGAGGTACGTAGGCGATCTCTTCTAGCGAAGTGAATCCCTCTTGCACCAAAACTTCTGCCGACTCTTCATCAACATCGAGTTTCTCAACAAACATATCGATGAAGCTGCTCGCCTCTTGATGCTGCTTCTCGGCGGCTTCTTCTTCACTCATTACGTTAATAGTCCAGCCAGTTAACTCACTGGAAAGCCTAACGTTCTGACCATTTCTACCGATGGCCTGAGCAAGATTATCTTCTTCGACGGCAATATCCATTGTATTGCTGTCTTCGTCCACGATGATCGAAGCAACTTCAGCAGGTGACATTGAGTTAATGACTAGCTGAGCTGGATTGTCATCCCAGAGAATGATGTCGATGCGCTCATTTGCTAATTCGTTAGACACAACCTGTACCCGCGAACCACGCATACCCACGCAGGCACCGACTGGGTCGATGCGGCCATCATTTGTGCTTACAACGATCTTCGCTCTCGACCCCGGGTCTCTGGCGGCGGCCTTTATCTCGATCACTTCTTCAGCGATTTCAGGCACTTCAATCTTAAACAACTCGATCAGCATATTAGGCGACGTCCGGCTTAGGAACAATTGCGGCCCTCGCTGCTCAGATCGCACATCTATGAGAAGCGCTCGCATTCTGTCTCCCATGCGGAACGTCTCTCTTGGAATCATTTGATCTCGCGACAGAAGCGCCTCAGCGTTACTACCCAGATCTACGATGATATTATCGCGCGTCACTTTCTTTACGGTACCGGCAACCAACTCGCCGATGCGATCTTTGTAATCGCCGATTATGATTTCTCTTTCTGCTTCACGTACTTTCTGCACGATCACTTGCTTAGCAGTTTGTGCTGCGATTCTACCGAACTCTACGTTGTCGATCTTCTCTTCGTAAGTATCTCCAACCACAAGACCTTTCTTCTTTTCTTGCGCCAGATCGACGGTAAACTGAGTACCCTCTATCATGTACTCGTCGTCTTCGACTACCGTCCAAACCCGGAAGGATTCGTATTCGCCAGTCTCACGATCGACAGCAACGCGGCAATCAATCTCATCTTCATCATTGAGCTTCTTCGTAGCCGTCGCTAATGCAGACTCAATCGCTTCAAAAATCACTTCACGAGAAACACCCTTCTCATTCGAGACGGCGTCCGCAACCATTAATATTTCTTTACTCATCATAACAATGTCACCTTACTCAAAGCTCAGATCTGGAACCTAGTCCAGAGCATGGAGTAAAAATCATCTAGTAAACTATGCTGGCTTTCTCGATTTCGGAGTGCTCCAAGTCATACTCGGTGCCCTCGACCAATAAACCAACGATGTCTCCTGAAACTTTTATTATTTGTCCTTTAAATTTACGCCTGCCATCGACTGCTCGTCGTAATTTTAAATTCACTTCACTACCAACATATTTTGCATACTGCTCAACACTGAACAGCGGCCTATCGACGCCAGGAGATGAGACCTCCAAGGTATACTCTCCAGCAATTGGATCTTCGACATCCAATAGGGCACTTACCTGCCGACTAACCTTTTCGCAATCCTCGATCGTGACACCTTCTTCACGTTCGATATAAACCCTCAGTAGGGAATATCTTCCCTGCTGAAGCAGTTCGACACCCCAGAGTTCCAAGCCTAAAGCCTGGACCGTAGTGCCGATCAATTCTGTTATTAAAACTTCGCTACTATTCACTTTTCTCAAAGTGCGGCATCAGGGACGATTAGCCCAGCCGCATCCGGGACTAATCCCCTAGATACAAAAAATGGGCCAAAGGCCCACTCTAAAATCTTCTTCGCAGGCTCTATTTGAGCAAGCGAGAAGCTTGGTGTTTGGGAGCCACTCGGGCTGCCAACAACTACTTTTCCCAAAAATTGGTAGCGGTGGGATTCGATCTCACTAGGAGCTCCGTACCTGTCTCATCCAGTACAACTGGATGAACCCTGTCTTCGGGCTGCCAACATCTACTTTATTTAGCAAAAATTGGTAGCGGGGGCAGGATTTGAACCTACGACCTTCGGGTTATGAGCCCGACGAGCTGCCAGACTGCTCCACCCCGCAACAAATCAAAACTTTCTGATTCTGGCTGGCTCCGATTTACTTCAGCTCGGAGCCCTTATCAATTCTATTCACCGGCAATATGCCCAGTGTTCTTACTAAGCGGGTTATCCCCGCAACAAATCTATATCTCTGGCTCTAAAAAAGCGACAATCCGCTTCATTAGTAACTCCTTGTTTTGTAAGGAAATAATCTATAGCGATAAAACTATGGCCCTATTTCACAAGGGGAGCGAATTATAAGGACTAGTTGGGGCTAAGGTCAAGGTTTTACGCGGCTTTCGCGGGAATTTAGGTTCTCCCGCCGCGTTGGCCCGAAATCGGCATGAGGGTCCGATTTCAAGGATTTGGTGCCGAAGGCCGGACTTGAACCGGCACGACCAGAGGTCACTACCCCCTCAAGGTAGCGTGTCTACCAATTTCACCACTTCGGCTAATTCTTATCTATCCTAGTTATCGTTGCCAGGCAGGCTGGGCACGTCGTCAGCACTGGATGTTGGCGCAGGCGCCACATCTAGTTGAGGCACATCAGACACAGGTGTTGAGATCTCCTGCAACAGCTCTTCATTTACCAGTGGCGAGTTTGCGGCACCGCCCAGTGAAGACTGATTCTTGGCAAACACAGCCAGAGAGAGGCTGGTAATAAAAAATATCGTGGCGCCGATAGTCGTAGCCCGCACCAAGAAATTACCGCTGCCTGAGGCGCCAAATACAGTTTGCGAGGCGCCCGCACCAAAAGAAGCTCCGGCGTCTGCGCCTTTGCCCTGCTGCAAGAGAACCAGGCCTATTATCGCGATGGCTACAATTACGTGAACTACAACTACTATCGTCTGCATGATCGTTAATCCGCACTTTTACAAATGGATATAAACTCTTCAGCCTTTAAAGAGGCCCCACCAACCAGACCACCGTCAATATCGGTCTGGTCAAACAACTCTGTCGCACTGGAGGCCTTGACACTGCCACCGTATAAAATTCTTACGCCTGCCGCGATAGTCGAGTTCGACTTCGCAATATGTTCTCGAAGCACCCTATGAATGCCCTGCGCCTGCTCCGGGCTTGCAGTCTTTCCCGTGCCGATTGCCCAAATAGGCTCGTAGGCAATAACAGCCGATTGTAACGCCTCGACACCTGCCGCGGCTATTACCGCATCTAGCTGACTTAGCACGACTTCTTCGCTTGAGCCCTGCTCTCTTTGCTGCAGCGACTCCCCTACACAGAGGATGGGAAGCAAACCACCCTCTTGCGCTGCCTGAAATTTCACAGCCACTGCTTGATCTGTTTCAGCGAATATCTCGCGTCTTTCGGAGTGCCCTACAATAACGTAGGTGACGCCATAATCCGCCAACATAGGTGCTGAAACCTCACCGGTAAAAGCGCCTTGCTCCTGGGGATACAGATTCTGCGCCGCCAGCTTGGGGTGTTCAGCCCCCACCTGCTGGCTTAATTGCGCCGCCAAGCCCAGATGCAGAAACGTCGGCGCTACAGCTATCTCGACGTCATTCAAGCCAGCGGTACCGGCGGCTACATCCTCGATCAACTGTCGCACCTGCGTGCGCGAGCCATGCATCTTCCAGTTTCCGACAACCAATTTTTGACGCATGCTTACAAATCCAGAAGGGCGAACCTTTGAGCTAATCTAAAACAGCCCGCCAAAACGGGCGCCAATACTAACTAAGATACAAGGGTCTTGCAACACGGCAAGCATCTCTTAGGTCGCCGCACCCACTTCTTTTCCAACGACTTCCGCCAGTTCTTCGGCGAGCATGAGCACCTCGGCGGCATCCTCCCCCTCTACCATCACTCGTATCACGGGCTCGGTACCCGATGGTCGCAATAGCACGCGCCCCTTAGAACCCAGTTTAGCCTCTACGCTTGACACGGCCTGCTGCACTTTCTTGCTGGCCGAAACATCAGCAGATTCAGCGATGCGTACGTTAATCATGGACTGCGGGTACTTGTTTATCTTACTGACCAGTTCTGCCAGAGAACTCTGACTACTCGAAATTGCGGACAGGGCCTGAAGCGCAGAGACGATGCCGTCACCGGTTGTTGTCTTGTCCAGGCAGATTATGTGCCCGGAGGATTCTCCGCCAACGCTCCAGCCGCGCTTGAGCAACTCCTGCATGACGTAACGATCTCCAACTGCACTTCTGGCAAAGGGAATATCCAGAGCGTCTAGCGCCTGTTCCACGCCCAAATTGCTCATCGACGTGCCCACCACGCCGCCAAAATCAATATTCTGGCGCCGCCTGTCGCGCGCGATGATGTAGAGTATTTCATCGCCATCCACAATATTGCCAAAATGATCAACCATGACCACACGGTCACCGTCGCCATCGAACGCAATGCCCAGATCAGCCTGTTCTTGCAGCACGGCTTCGACCAGTTCCTCTGGCGATGTTGAGCCGCTATTTTCATTGATATTCAGGCCGTCCGGACTAACTCCAATAGAAGTCACCGAGGCACCGAGCTCCTCAAAAACACTAGGCGCGATGTGATAGGTGGAGCCATGGGCACAGTCGAGAACAATCTTAAGCCCATTGAATTTTAGGCCAGAGTCAACCCGGCTTTTACAGAATTCGATATACCTGCCAGCCGCATCGGGAACTCGAGAAGCCTTGCCCAGTGATCTCGGGTGCACGGTTGAGATGGTTTTTGCTAGCTGCTCTTCGATAGCTAATTCGATCTCATCGGCTAGCTTGCTGCCATCGCCCGAGAAGAACTTAATGCCGTTATCCTGAAAGGAATTGTGGGAGGCGCTGATAACAATGCCAGCCTGGGCTCGCAGCGTTCGAGTCAGGTAGGCGATGGCAGGCGTGGGCATTGGCCCCAATAGATTGATATCGACCCCTGCCGCCGTTACCCCGGCCTCTAGCGCCGCCTCAAACATATAGCCGGATATACGTGTGTCCTTGCCAATGAGAATCTTGTTACGCGCCCCACCTTGCTTCGCGAACACGGTGCCTGCCGCCCAGCCAAGTTTCAACATGAAATCTGGAGTTATTGGCGCAGTACCTACGGCACCGCGTATGCCATCGGTACCAAAATATTGTTTTGTTTTTTTGGTCATATCGAAATTTACTCGGCGCTTGAATATGCCAAGTTTACTCTAATTGCATCCATGGTGGCAGCAACATCGTGAGTGCGGATTATTCTCGCTCCCGAGGCGAGCGCAAGCGTGGTTGCAGCGATGGAGCCTGCCAATCTCTGCTCAACCGGCCGCGCTACAACCTCACCAATCATGGACTTACGCGACAGGCCCACTAGCAGAGGTATCTCCAGCTGAGAAAAATACCCAAGGTTTTTTAATAGCTGATAATTGTGTTGCACAGTCTTGCCGAAGCCGAAGCCGGGGTCGATCAACAGACGGTCCTGCTCTATTCCGCATTCCAGAGAATACGCAACTCGGGATTTCAGGAAATCGAATACCTCGAGCACTACACTGCCATAGGAGGGAGTTTTCTGCATAGTGCTAGGCGCACCCTGCATATGCATCAAGCAGACAGCCGCCTTAGTCGAAGCTAGCAGTTCTGCCGCTCCGGGTATCGCCAGTGCGCGAATATCGTTAATCAGTTGAGCACCGCTGTCCAGAGCTTCTTTCATTACCACAGGTGAGCTCGTGTCGATCGAGACACAAACATCCAGGCTCGCACTAATTGCAGCTATTAGGGGAATGACTCGATCGAGCTCTTCCTGCTCGCTAACCGTCGCCGCTCCAGGACGAGTGGACTCTCCGCCCACATCGACAAAGGTAGCGCCTTCGGCAACCATGGTCTCGGCGCGAAATAGAGCCTTGTCGATATCTAGTTGAAAGGAGGTGGTGCCCGATCTTTGCAGCTCGGCACCATCGGAGAAAGAGTCAGGTGTAGCATTTATGATGCCCATGCAAACAGGAGTAGACAGATCAATCTGTCTATCTCCTGCTGTAAGGCAATCAATCACGGTTAAGAACTATCTTTAAGACTAATGTTCGCTGGCAGGGCCACCGATGTTTCCAGACTTACCAAGATCTTCATTCTTCACTTCGGTAGCGCTGGATCCACCACTATCCGAATTGCTGGAATCGGTATCCGACCAATCGGCGGGCGGTCTAGGCTTCTCACCATTCATGATGTCGTCTATCTGATCGGAATCGATAGTCTCATATTCCATCAGGGCGTCTTTCATCATCTCCAGTTTTTCACGATTATCTTCGAGAATCTTCTCAGCCCTGCCGTAGCATTCATCGATAATCTTCCGTACTTCAGTATCGATAGAGATCGCCGTATTACCCGAAAAGGACTTCGACTGCGAGGCTGCCGAGCGACCCAGAAATACCTCACCTTCATCTTCTGAATACAGAAGCGGGCCTAACTCTTCGGATAGACCCCATTTAGTCACCATATTGCGAGCCATCTCAGTTGCTCGCTGAATATCGTTCGAGGCACCAGTCGTCACGCCGTCTTTACCCAACGTCATCTCTTCCGCGATGCGCCCACCATAGAGGCTGCAAATCTGACTTAAGATAGTTTGACGGCTCAGGCTGTAGCGATCTTCCTCAGGCAGGAACATCGTCACACCTAAGGCTCGACCACGGGGAATGATGCTGACTTTATAGACAGGGTCATGATCTGGAACTAAACGGCCAACGATCGCATGCCCCGACTCGTGGTAAGCCGTGTTCATCCTTTCTTTCTCAGACATTACCATCGATTTGCGCTCGGCGCCCATCATGATCTTGTCTTTTGCTTTCTCAAATTCTTCCATAGTGACCAGGCGCTTGCCTGCTCTGGCAGAAAACAGCGCTGCCTCGTTAACCAGGTTAGCCAGATCCGCACCGGAAAAGCCTGGTGTGCCACGCGCGATCACACTCGCTCTTACGTTGTCATCTATAGGTACCTTTCGCATATGCACCTTTAGAATTTGTTCACGACCACGGATATCAGGCAAGCCAACAACAACTTGACGATCGAATCGACCTGGGCGCAATAGTGCCGGGTCTAACACGTCAGGTCTATTTGTCGCCGCAACAACTATCACGCCGTCATTACCTTCGAAACCATCCATCTCAACGAGTAGCTGGTTAAGCGTCTGCTCGCGCTCGTCGTGCCCACCACCTAATCCGGCACCACGATGGCGACCTACCGCGTCTATCTCATCGATGAAAATAATACAGGGTGCCTGTTTCTTCGCTTGCTCAAACATATCTCGGACACGGGAAGCACCCACACCCACAAACATCTCTACGAAGTCTGAACCTGAAATCGAGAAGAAAGGAACCTTCGCCTCACCGGCGATAGCCTTGGCTAGCAATGTCTTACCCGTACCGGGCTGACCTACCATTAACACACCGCGAGGGATTCGGCCGCCCAAGCGCTGGAACTTATCTGGCTCGCGCAGGAATTCCACTAACTCCTGCACATCCTCTTTCGCTTCGTCGACACCCGCCACATCTGCGAAGGTGACTTTGATCTGGTCTTCGCCCAATAGCTTGGCCTTGCTCTTGCCAAAAGACATTGGGCCACCTTTGCCGCCAGCTCCACCTCCCTGCATCTGTCGCATAAAAAATAGAAAAAGCGCGACAATTATCAATATCGGAAAGATAGAAAGGAGTAAATCAGTCCATATGCTACGCTGTTCAGGCTCGTTAGCCGTGACGTCGACATCATTCTCAAACAGGTCGTTCAGCAGTTGATCATCGCCGATTAGTGGCATGACCGAACGGAATTGGGTGTTGTCACTGCGAACTCCAGTGATATTGATTCCTGCGAGCTCGACGCGTTGAACCCTGCCCGATCGAACTTCTCGGATGAATTCGGAGTAGTTAATTGTATCTTCTCGCGGTTCCTGACTGATGTTCTGGAAAACCGTGAGTAGCACTCCGGCAATAATCATCCACAAAATCAGGTTTTTTGCCATATCATTCAAGGGTTTATCCCCCAGTGGTTATAGAAAAATAGTGATGAAGCACCTGCTGGCGATCGATTAGGAAGGGCTCATCTTCTAGCCCAATTCTAATGAACGCGCAGAATAATGCACGTCAATTCAGTTTAAGCCCCGAAAACCGGAGGCCAATAGATAAATTTCGCTCGATCTCGCCCTGGAGGCCTTGGGTTTCCTGACCTTCAAGCTTGTGAAGCTACTCTTCAGCTGCTTTTGCAGCTCCTCATAACCCTCACCATGAAAAACCTTAACGAGGAACCTTCCCTCAGGCTTCAGGACAGTCCTGGTGAGATCTAGAGCCAGTTCAGCAAGATACATAACTTGGGGGATGTCGATATCCCTCATACCACTCATATTGGGTGCCATATCCGAGATTACAAGGTCTGCACGCTCATCTTTGAGTAGTTTGATAAGGCTATCCAATACCGCCTGCTCGGTGAAATCACCCTGCAAGAATTCGACATCCGGCAATGAGTCAATCGGCAAGATATCACTCGCTATCACCTGCCCCTTATCGCCCACCAGGTTCGCCGCCACCTGCGACCAACCACCGGGAGCGGCACCTAGATCCACAACAGTCATCCCTCTTTTGATCAGCCGGTCCTGCTCCTGAATTTCCAGCAGCTTAAAGCTAGCCCGGGAGCGATAGCCCTCCTCCTGAGCACGGCGCACATAGACATCGTCAAAATGCTCTTTTAACCATTGCTTGCTAGTTTTTGATCGCGCCATCACCGAAAGCCTACTATGACCCGCCTATGACAGGCAGTGCCCTTTTGACGTTTATTAATTACCTGGGTTCAGCTAGAATCCGCTTCCCTCTTGAAAAGCAGCTAATCGTAGCGGCTACTGAAATTTTTTAGCACTAGTCAGGGTACTAACATGGCACTAAGTAACGCAGTCAAGAAGCAATTCCGAGCCATTGGGCACAATTTACACCCAATCGTTTCAATCGCCCAAAAAGGCTTGAGCGAAAACATCAAGCTGGAACTGGCCCGCGCCCTGAGCGATCACGAACTCATCAAGATTAAACTCCTGGCCGAGGACCGAACCGCCAAGAAGGAACTTACCGAGACTATCTGCAAGGATTTTCAAGCCGAGTGTGTGCAAAGCATCGGACACACGGTTCTACTGTATAGAAGGGCAAAGAAACACGAAGGCCGGCTATCCAATATCAAACGCAAGCCTAGCTAAACCAACCTAGCTGGCAAAAAAGCGGCTACTTATGCTCAACCTGAGCAATTTCGTATTCGATATCCCCTGCAGGCGCATTCACTACAATCTCATCACCTTCCTGCTTGCCCATGATCGCACGTGCAATAGGAGAGCTAACCGATATCTTTCCCTTGGGAACATCCGCTTCGTCTTCGCCGACAATCTGGTAGATTACCGTCTTATCCGTTTCCAGATTAACCAGAGTAACCGTCGTACCAAAAATAACCCTGCCGGTAGGCTCGATCTTGGTTACGTCGATTACCTGCGCGTCGGCTAACTTGCCTTCAATTTCTGCCACTCGACCTTCGCAAAAGCTCTGCTGTTCACGCGCCGCATGATATTCAGCATTCTCTTTCAGGTCGCCATGCTCCCTAGCCTCGGCTATAGCCTTGGTAATCTTCGGGCGCTGCACTGATTTCAATTCATTCAGCTCTTCGCGTAATCGCTCAGAACCTTCGACTGTCATTGGTACTCTAGGCATAATTTTTCCATTTTCGATTTTTCACGCCAGAAATAAAGTAAATCAATAGAAGCGGCCAATTCGGCAGTTTTAAAAACAGCCGATGCCAAATCTCATTGCTTCAGTCTAATTCAGTGCAGCGTGAAGATCTTGAATTGTATATACAGACATATTGCCACCGAAGGCTAGCGCTTCGCAAACAGCCAATGCGCCAGCAACGGTCGTTGTGCAAAACACATCATGTAGCAAGGCGGTACGCCTGATGATAGAGGAGTCTGATATCGCCTGCTTTCCCTCAGTCGTGTTGACGATCAACTGTATCTCGTCATTTTTTAACATATCGACTATATGAGGTCTACCCTCGGCAACTTTATTCACACCCATGACTTCCAGGCCGGCCTCTTCGATAACAGCTGCAGTGCCATGGGTGGCAACGATAGAATAGCCTAAGCCAAGAAGCTTCTCGGCCACCTCGGCGATATGGGGCTTGTCCGCATCGCGCACGCTCAGGAAGGCATTACCCTTTATCTCAAAGGTTTCGCCAGCGCCCATCTGCGCCTTCGCGTAGGCCTCGGCAAAAGTAACTCCAACGCCCATAACTTCGCCGGTAGATTTCATTTCCGGCCCTAGTATGGGATCAACACCTGGGAACTTGTTAAAAGGGAAGATAGCCTCTTTCACCGCAAATGTTTTAGGTATTATTTCTTTGGTAAAACCCTGCTCTTTCAGCGTGGTGCCGACCATGCAACGCGCAGCCACTTTTGCAAGCGACCGCCCGATGCATTTTGAAACGAACGGTACGGTACGCGACGCTCGAGGATTCACCTCGATGATATAGATTTTTCCATCCTGATAAGCGAGCTGAGTGTTCATCAAGCCGATCACGCCCAGCTCCAAAGCTAACGCACTCACCTGCTTGCGAATCTCATCCTGCACATCCATTGGCAGGTTATAAGGAGGCAGCGAACACGCAGAGTCGCCGGAATGTATTCCGGCCTGCTCTATATGCTGCATGATTGCGCCGACTACAACCTGTTCGCCGTCGCAGACCAGGTCAACGTCGATCTCTATCGCCGCACTCAGGAAGTAATCCAACAACACCGGGCTCTCGTTAGACACCTTAACCGCATCATGCATGTAACGATCCAGCTCTTCCTCGTTATACACAATCTCCATGGCCCGCCCACCCAGAACATAGGAGGGACGTACGACCAGAGGATAAGTAATCTTCTGCGCCGCCTCGATACTTTCTTCGACGCTGCGCACCGTGCTATTTGGTGGCTGTTTCAAGCCCAGCTTCTCGATCAATTGCTGGAAACGCTCGCGGTCCTCTGCCCTATCGATGGCATCGGGACTGGTTCCTATCACAGGCACGCCGGCCTCCTCCAAACGCTTTACCAGATTCAGCGGGGTCTGCCCGCCAAATTGAACGATAACGCCCTTAGGCTTCTCAAGCTGTACGACTTCGATTACGTCTTCGAATGTCAGTGGCTCGAAGTACAGGCGATCAGAGATATTGTAATCAGTAGATACTGTCTCCGGATTGCAATTGACCATGATGGTCTCGTAGCCGTCTTCGCGCATGGCGAGTGCAGCATGCACACAACAATAATCGAACTCTATGCCCTGCCCAATTCGGTTAGGCCCTCCGCCCAACACCATTATCTTATCTCTATCGGAAGGCGCGGCTTCGCACTCCTCCTCATAGGTCGAATACATGTAGGCTGTCGAGGAAACAAACTCAGCAGCACAGGTGTCTACCCGCTTATAGACTGGCCGAACTCCCAGCTCATGCCGCTTATGCTGTACCGATAATTCCGGCACTTCCAAAATCTGGCTCATGCGCTTGTCAGAGAAACCCTTGCGTTTGAGCTTACGCATCATATCTTTATCTATATCTTGCAGTGTCTTCTCGGCGAGCATCTTCTCGTCTTTGATAAGATCTTCGATCTGCACCAGAAACCAGTTATCGATACCGGTTAGATCGTGCACCGTATCGAGTGGCCAGCCCGCTCGGAAGGCATCCGCGACATACCAGATTCGCTCCGCACCCGGCTCGGTTAACTCTCTGGTTAGAATAGCCTTTGCGTCACTAAGCTTGAGATTAAGCACTGGATCGAAACCGCACATGCCGACTTCGAGTCCACGCAGCGCCTTATTCAAGGATTCCTGGAAGGTTCGTCCGATTGCCATGACCTCACCCACTGACTTCATCTGTGTGGTAAGGCGATCGTTCGCTTCTGGAAATTTTTCGAAGGTAAAGCGTGGAATCTTGGTAACGACGTAGTCAATAGATGGCTCAAAGGACGCCGGTGTTGCGCCACCGGTAATCTCGTTACGCAATTCATCGAGCGTAAATCCAATTGCCAGCTTCGCTGCCACTCTGGCAATCGGAAAGCCTGTCGCCTTGGAGGCGAGTGCCGATGAACGAGAGACACGCGGATTCATCTCGATGATTACCAGCCTGCCATTTTCCGGGCTTATACCAAACTGCACATTTGAACCGCCGGTCTCGACACCAATCTCGCGCAGGACGGCGAGCGATGCATTACGAAGAATCTGGTATTCCTTGTCGGTGAGGGTCTGCGCGGGGGCGACGGTTATTGAATCACCGGTGTGCACACCCATAGCGTCGAAGTTCTCGATAGCACAGACGATGATGCAGTTATCGTTCTTGTCGCGAACGACTTCCAGCTCGTATTCTTTCCAGCCAATGAGTGACTCATCGATTAGCAGTTCACTAGTAGGCGAAAGCGCCAAGCCGCGCTGACAGACTTCGTCAAACTCTTCCTTGTTGTAGGCAATTCCCCCTCCAGTTCCGCCCATGGTAAATGACGGCCTGATAATGCAGGGAAAACCAACCTTCTCTAAAGCCTCGTACGCCTGTTCCATATTATGCGCTATACCGTGCTGCGGCGTTTCCAAGCCAATCTTTTGCATAGCCTGATCAAAAAGCTCACGGTCTTCAGCCTTATCTATCGCCTCGCAATTTGCACCGATCAACTCAACATTGTATTTTTCCAGGACGCCATGTCGATTAAGGTCCAGCGCACAGTTGAGGGCTGTCTGCCCCCCCATGGTTGGCAGGATGGCATCGGGCTTTTCCTTCGCTATGATCTTTTCAACCATGCGCCAGTTGATGGGCTCAATATAGGTCGCATCAGCCATAACTGGATCAGTCATGATGGTCGCAGGATTAGAATTCACCAATATGACTCGAAGGCCTTCTTCCTTCAGAGCCTGACAAGCCTGCGCGCCCGAGTAGTCGAATTCACAAGCCTGGCCAATCACTATCGGGCCCGCTCCGATTATTAGTACACTTTTTATATCGTTTCTTCGTGGCATAGTCTCGTTGTCTGTACCTTGCTGGTTAAATCTGCTGTGTTCAATGTCTACGCTTTCTTGCTAAACATTTCCTGTAAAAAACATCCTAGCCCTTAGCTCTGATTGGCCATCAGGTCAATAAAATGATCGAATAGTGGGGCCACATCATGGGGGCCGGGACTCGCCTCTGGATGTCCCTGGAATCCGAATGCCGGTATATCCGTGCGCTCAATACCCTGCAGCGAGCCATCGAATAAAGATTTGTGCGTGGCTGCCAAGTTTTCAGGCAGGGTTGTTTCGTCAACTGCAAAGCCATGATTCTGGCTGGTAATAAGCACAGTTCCATCCTTTAGGTTCTGTACCGGATGATTCGCACCATGATGACCCAAGGACATCTTCACCGTCTTGGCACCACAGGCCAAAGCCATCAGCTGACAACCCAGGCAGATGCCAAAAAGAGGAATACCCTGTTTTAGAAATTCAGCTATTGCTTCTATAGCGTAGTCACAGGGTTCCGGGTCACCCGGGCCGTTGGAAAGAAAAATACCATGGGGCTTCATGGCGAGTACTTCAGCAGCCGGGGTTTCTGCAGGTACCACGGTAACCTCACAGTCCCGATCTACCAGCATGCGCAAAATATTATTCTTCACACCAAAGTCGTAGGCGACGACCTTGAAGCGGTTATCCGATTCAACCTTATATCCAGACTCGAGATCCCAAACGCCTCCCTGCCAGGTATAGCTATCTTTAACGCTGACCTCTCTAGCCAGGTCCATCCCCTTCAAGCCAGGGAATTCCTTAGCCAGACGCAGTGCCTCTGCCTCGCCACCTGCTTCTAGGGCAGCGCCGGATAGCAGACAGCCATTGAGGGCGCCCTTGTCACGCAGTAATCGAGTGAGGCGCCTAGTGTCTATCTCGGCAATGGCAATAACATTTCTGGCCTGCAGAAACTCATCCAGGGATTGCTCATTACGCCAGTTGCTTGCCAGCAAGGGTAGGTCACGAATAACCAGTCCGGATGCCCATACCTGTTTCGATTCGTTATCTTCTTCATTGGTACCGGTATTACCGATGTGGGGATAGGTGAGAGTGACAATCTGTTTGGCATAGGAAGGGTCGGTAAGAATTTCCTGATAGCCTGACATAGATGTATTGAAAACCACTTCACCACTGGAACTGCCTTGGGCTCCAATTGCGACGCCTGTAAATAGGCTTCCGTCTTCTAACGCGAGTACAGCTGATCCAGCCACTTTTACTCCTAAACTATTCTCAGTATTCTATGAATTTCAGGCGAAAAAAAGCGGAATGAAGAATCTCTTCACTCCGCATTTTTGATAATTCGCTAGGGTTACAGTATCCAACATACTGAGAGAGTATTTTATAGATACTAGGCCTATCTTGTCTATGCTGAACTGAATGAAAATGCGCAAAGATGAAAAATAAATAAGGCCCCGCCGTTTGCGAACTACAGCTCCAACACATCCCGCATCGAATATAACCCGTTCTCCTGCGCGACTATCCACTGAGCCCCACGTACTGCACCGCTAGCGAATGTCATGCGACTGCTGGCTTTGTGGGTTATCTCTACCCGCTCGCCCAGGCTCGCGAAGGTGACGGTATGGTCTCCCACAATATCGCCAGCTCTAATTGTTGAGAAGCCTATGGTCTTTCGATCCCTCTCTTCGCTGACTCCCTCTCTGCCATAGACAGCACATTGCTCTAGATCTCTACCCAGTGTCTCGGCGATAACAGATCCCATCTTCAGGGCTGTACCCGAAGGCGCATCTTTCTTGAAGCGATGGTGGGCCTCGGTGATTTCTATATCCACATCGTCGCCCAAGACTCGAGCCGCATCCTCTAATAATTTGAGGCACAAGTTGACACCCACGCTCATGTTCGGCGCAACCAGGATAGGAATATCGGCGGCGGCCGCTTGCAGGGACTGCTCCTGATCAACGGAAAGGCCCGTTGTCCCTATCACCATGGCCTTGTTATTCGCACGACAGTAAACGAGGTGATCCATAGTTGCCTCAGGAGAGGTGAAGTCGACCAGTACGTCAAAATCAGGGCCTTCCTGATCTAGCCCGACAACGGTCTTTACACCCAGCGCCGCTCCGACCGAGAGAAGACCAATATCAACACCCAGCGCAGGATCGTCTGCAAGCACCGTAGCAACAGACACACACATCGTGCTGTTGTTTTGATGAACAGCCTCAACCAGAGTACGACCCATACGGCCCGCTGCACCAACTATAGCGACTTTTAACATAATAAGACCCAGAATTTGAGAACGGCATGCAGTATACAGCGGCTCTCGCCCAAGCTAAACCTCGAGGAGCAGGGCGACATGATACCTGGAAGCGAGAGAGACGAAGACCTGAATCAATACGCTTCACAGTTCGCGGAAAATAGTGAGTGGCTAATCTTGCCACTCTATAAACCTCTGCTTCTTAAAACTGTTCCGCGTCCATCGCCATTAGCGTTTCCGCGCCACTCGCAATTTCAGCCAACAAGGACTCCCCTCGCGGCAATAACCTTTGCATAAAGAACTGACCTATTTTGACTAGGGAGTCAGCATAGCTCGCATCAAAGCCAGCTGAGCTATTACCCCCATTGACTGCCGCCAATATACGCGCCCACATGAAGCAATAGAGCGTAAGGCCCATTAGCTCCATATAGCTATAGGAGGCCGCACCAATCTCGTTCGGATCTTCACTACTCCGGGCCAGCACTATGGAGGTCGCTTCTGCCAGACGATCGCGGCACGTCTGGAGTGCATCCAGATACGGCTTCATCGACTGCGCATCGACCTGACTGGCAACGAATTCATCGATCTCGCCGGAAAGGATATCGAGTAACTCCCCTTTTGCGCGCACGGTCTTGCGACCCATAAGGTCAAGCGCCTGCACCCCATTCGCACCTTCGTAAATCTGAGCGATTCGTGCATCGCGAACATTCTGCTCCAGACCCCACTCGGCCACATAGCCGTGACCACCCAACACCTGCTGACCCAACACACAGGCTTCGAAACCACGGTCGGTGCAATAGGCTTTCTGTACGGGTATAAGTAGTGCCACCAATTTTTCGGCCTTAGCTCGCTGGGTCGCATCGGGGTGAAAGCGAGAGATGTCTAATTGACTCGCCGCATACAGTGACAAGGCTCGCCCTCCCAGAATATTGGCCCGCATCGTCAACAGCATTCTTCGCACATCGGGATGCACCAGGATCGGATCAGCATTCTGATCAGGTTGCTGCGGCCCCGCGGCAGCTCTACCCTGCACTCTCTCCTTCGCATACTCTGCCGCAATCTGATACGAGCTATCAGCCAGGCCGTTACCCTGCAGGCCCATCGATAAACGCTCATAGTTCATCATGGTAAACATATGCGCGAGGCCGTTATTCGCTTCGCCGACCAGATAGCCCAGCGCCGAGTCAAAATTCATGACGCAGGTTGCCGATGCCTTTATGCCCATCTTGTGCTCGATCGAACCACAGGCAACACCGTTGCGTATGCCGTTTAATTCTCCCGCGTCATCGACTTGAAACTTCGGCACCAGGAACAGAGAGATGCCTCTAGGGCCAGGGGGAGCGTCAGGGAGTTTGGCCAACACCAGGTGAATAATATTCTCGGTGAGATCATGCTCTCCGGCGGTAATAAAAATTTTCGTTCCCGTAATTAAATAACTACCATCCGCCTGCGCTACTGCCTTGCTCTTTATCATGCCGAGATCAGTACCCGCGTGGGGCTCTGTGAGACACATGGTACCGGTCCATGTGCCCGCATACATCTTGGGCAGGTAGCGATTCTTTAACTCATCGCTGCCGTGGCTGCTCAGGGTCAAGGTCGCGCCCGTATTGAGAATCGTGTACAGAGCGAAAGATGAATTTGCGGCAAACGACATTTCCTCGATTACCGCAGATATCATTTTAGGCATGCCCTGCCCACCGTAATTCACATCGCCAGTGAGGCTAGACCAGCCGCCTTCGGCATAGGCCTTGTAGGCCTCTTTAAAACCTTTGGGAGTAGTAACGGTACCGTCGACAAAATGACAGGATTCCTGATCGCCGCTTTGATTTATGGGGGCGAGCAAACCTTCCGCTATCTTTCCTGCCTCCTCCACGATGGCAGAAATCAAATCGTCCGTAACCTCTGCCGTGTCGGGCATGCTTGCAAACACTTGGCCCACATCGAATACATCGTTTAGTAGAAACTGAATATCTTTTAACGGAGCTCTATAAGCGGCCATTTCTTTGTTCCCCAACAAATTTCAAATATCGAGGCGTGATTATAGGGGAAGCGGCGCACAACAGGTACTGCACAATTGAGCACAAATGCGGGGTTCCTGGTCACGCCGTCTAAACTAAGACATAGAGTGAAGTCGAAATCGGAAAGCAGAAATGTTCAGTAAGCTACTGCAGACACTACGCTGCGCCCTTCCTGCCGCCTGTATCGTCTGCCAGCAAGCATCAGGGCGAGATTACAGTCTCTGCGAAGACTGCGAACTCGCACTGCCTAAACTTGGCGAATGCTGCCAACGCTGTGGAGTAGAACTGAAGGGCAGACTAAGCTACGAATCTCTCTGCAGCAGCTGTCTGCTATCTGCACCGACATTCGATAGCTGTAGGGCCGCATTCCCTTATGCCTCGCCAATCAACAAATTAGTCGGTAGTTTTAAATTTTCGGCGCGCTTTGATATCGGTTACTCTCTTTCGCGGGTCTTATCCAAAGCGTTCAATACACACTATAGTGGCACCGGCAAACCGCAGCTACTCCTGCCGGTACCGCTGCATACAAAGCGATTACGAACCCGGGGGTTCAATCAGAGCAATGAAATTTGCAGGGTGCTTTCGAGTCACTGTGGGGTCACCACCGCCTATTCGGTTCTAAAGAAAATTCGCAGCACTAAAGCGCAGACCTCCATGAACTCGGCCGACGCCAGAAAATCGAACCTGCGCGGTGCCTTCGCTCTTTCCCCTGCGGAGGCACTAAAGGATATTTCTCACATCGCCCTGGTCGATGATGTAGTTAACACTATGGCGACTAGTGAGGCGATCTCAAGACTGATAAGCGCCCAGCAGGACTGCCAAATAGACGTGTGGTGTCTTGCCCGCGCCAGCCGCTAGGGCTGACAGGACAGGAAAAGCCCGTGTTTTATAGGGCAGAAACTGCATGAGGGATCGATTTGTGATTTGGGACACAGCACACGAGACGCCAAAGCCTATAATTGGCACATTACGGCATGACTCTCCTCAGCTGTCTATTCCGGGCTGAACATTCCGTATTTTATTATTATTTAGAGCAGACTTAACCCCGATTCTTGTTGGGGTTTTTTTGGCCAAAAAAATACTCAAGACAAGATTTACTCATCTGTTGCGAGGTTTAACAGGAAAGGAAGAAGGGTCTTACTTAGAACTGATACTTAATGGAGCCGTAGGCCACGCGGCCATTCTGATCGAGAATGCGGGTAGTCGAATTTAGAATCTGCGCCGTCTTCTCATCGAATATATTGCGAATACCGAAGGAGATAATGGCCCTATCTTTCGAGCCAGTTTTAACGCTATAGCCGTATTCCAAATCGTAGGTGGTGATGTCGTCGACTAGCTCGTTAATTTCATCCATGTTCAATTCACTAATATCTTTGAATGAATCGAAGTAGTTGGTAATGGCGCTAGCCGTGTGATTACCGAACTGCCAACTCAGCATCAGGCTGCTCTGCAATTCCGGGCTGACCAGCATCTCATCCATATCTGACAGTTCAGGTGTAGCGAAGTCTAAAAGCGCACCCTTATTCTCAAATTCCTGAACATAGGTAGTTGTTGAGCTAAGCGTAAACTGACCGAAGCGGTTCGTATCCCAAACGTAGGAGGCACCCAAGTCAAATCCATTAGTATCGACATTACTACCCAAAAGCGGATTGTCGATATTGAATTCATTAATCGTGGAATCATCCAGATAGAGGTTTGAGAGTCCACCCTGCCAATTGTTAGCAGTGCCAACTGCCGGTGCCTCATAAATTTGAAGACTCCAAGCATCAGCGGTCACATTCAGACCCGTTATGGGCTCAATCTGCATGCCTAGGTTGAAACTCAAGGCTTCATCTACGACAGCCCCTTCGAAGTCTTTCTGCTCGACGCTTCTAGCGATACTTAGCATAGGAGCCTGCTCATTCAGTATGGAGCTTGGCGCGATCCGAAAAATAGCGCTGGCCGGCTGTTTAGTAGTCTGCCCGTCGATGAAGGAGTAACTATCCTGAGCCATTACGGAAGAGCCCAGAAAGGCCATTCCGAGAAGCAATGAACTCGTCACTGCAGGCACATGATGTGGATGGTTAGTTTTCATATTCCTACTTTATTCCAACAGCCCAGCTCATCGAAGCTCAAGCAAATTGTCGGGACAAAAAAATGATTACTCAATTAACTCTCATATTTTAGCACCATCGCAGGGCGATTAGAATTGATTTATTGCCTAATAATCCAGCCCCTGCTCAAAGCTGACGCATCAGAAGACGCTTCACTAGCCGCCCGCATAGAGTTATTAATTTTTTATTATCAATAACTTATCTTAGTTAAGCCAACAGTTGGACATTGTCTTGATCTGGCAGGCGGTCAAGCAGTTGGACAATGCTGGAAGATTGCCCCGGCAAGACCGTATTCGGGCTGATCTGCGCGAGTGGCATGAGCACGAACTTCCGCTGCGCTGCCCTAGGGTGTGGCAGAGTTAATACGGTGCTTTCAAGTAGCTGATTATCAAAAGAAATAAGATCGATATCCAAGGTGCGAGCCTGATTGCGCTCACCGCCACGCTGTCGACCAAAATCGGTTTCTATCTGCTGCAGCAGCGCTAATAGACCTAGCGCCGTAGTCGAAGCCTCGACCTGCAATTGGATGGCCGCATTGATGAAGTCAGCTGATCCGGGCGGGCAGTCTAACGGTTCAGTTACATACAGAGACGAGCCATGGGAATCAATACTGATCTGACGCAGGCCATCCATCGCGGACAACACCAGTTCTTTGGGAGAAAGATCCCCAAGAGCTAGATTCGACCCCAGACTCACCAGGGCAATTTTTACGGCACTATTGGTGGTATTGCTCGGAGAGTTCATGGACCGCCTCGACGAAATGGGAGACATTGTCCGGGTTCACCTCAGGCGTGATGCCATGACCAAGATTGAACACATGACCTTCACCCGAACCAAAGCTCTTCAATATGGTCGCCACTTCTTCGCGTATCACTGCGCCGGATGCATAGAGTATGGAGGGATCCATATTCCCCTGCAGGGCAACCCGATTACCTACTCTCACTCTTGCATCACCAATGTCAGTAGTCCAGTCCAGACCGATAGAATCACAGCCAGAGTCGGCGATCGACTCTAGCCACTGCCCGCCATTCTTCGTAAACAGAATCACTGGCACGCGACGGCCTTCACTCTCTCTCTGCAAATTCCCAACGATCTTCGTCATATAAGCGAGGGAGAATGTCCGGTAGGCATTGTTGCTTAGAGCTCCGCCCCATGTATCGAATATCTGCACGGCTTGGGCACCGGCAAGAATCTGCGCATTCAGGTAATCAGAAACAGCATCTGCCAATTTCTCCAGTAACAGATGCATGGCCTCAGGATTGTCATACATGAATTGTTTAGAGATGCGATGATCCTTGCTGCCTCCACCCTCAATCATATAAGTAGCCAATGTCCAGGGGCTTCCAGAAAAACCAATCAAGGGCACCGAGCCGTTCAGCTCCTTGCGAATCACAGACACAGCATCGGTTACATAGGACAATTCAGCGGCGATATTCACCTCTGGCAATTGTTCCACATCTTTCGCCGAGCGAATTACCTTGCGGAATTTTGGCCCCTCACCCTCGGCAAAATATAAGCCCTGCCCCAGCGCATCGGGAATGGTAAGAATATCTGAGAATAAGATTGCCGCATCAAATGCATAGCGACGCAGTGGCTGCATAGTGACTTCACAGGCTAACTCTGGCGTTTTACATAACGTTAAGAAATCGCCCGCCTGCTTTCGGGTAGCACGGTATTCTGGCAAATATCGCCCAGCCTGTCGCATCATCCAAACGGGGGTTACATCCACCGGCTCACCGAGCAGTGCTTTCAATAGTCGATCGTTCTTTAAGGTCACAGCTCGCTCACTTTTAATCTGGTGTTAGGACTTCTACTCATACCTCGGTCAGACTCACAGGAGCCTGATTTCGTACACTGGGCCGAAAAAGGGGGACAATTTTACACGAGCCGCATTTATTCACAATCGAGGCCCTATTCAAATTAGGCCCGCCTGGTGTTTCTTGATGATTATTAAAGGGATTACTTCGCTGATAGGAGCTTGGAACTCAATTGTTCCCGGATGTCCGTTTGAATCCCGGCAACGGATCTGATCCATGGCTGATTCGATCGCATCTTCTCCGGCAATGCAGAGATAGCTCGCGTGGCTTGATCTCGATCGGAGAAAGGAGCAAGCACAGCAACAAACCAAGGCCCGCCTTGATGACGCGTCTCGAAGTAGCCAACCGGCTGCGTACCTGCCAATTTTCCGACAAACGCGCTGATATTAGCCTCCGAACGCGAAGCCGATAACTGGACGGCAAAGCTCTCTGGCGCCTCCTGCAACAGCAGCCCCTCGAATGCAGAGACCTCAGCAAGCACCGGCGTTGCTTCCAACACCGGCACCTCAGCAACTTGCTCGACTACGTTTGCGACTGCCTCTTGCGCAGCAACCTGCACGGGTTCATTCTCTTCAACGCTAACAGCTTCGGCAATGATTACATCGACCGGTGCTGATGAAACGGCGTTTGCCGTTTTCGTAATTGCGGCGGCAGCAACGACTGCGACAGCTGCCGGTGTCTCCGCAATGCTCGTAGGTATCAACTCCGGTTCATCCTGCACTGGAGGTATAGCAGCGGGTGCTATAGCAACAGGTATGGGCAGTGACTCAGTGACACGCGGGCTAGCATCCCAGAAAAGAAGTGTCCCGGTAAGCAACACAAGCAGTATCGCGGCGGCGCTCAAATACCTAGGCTGAACACCTGCAAGCCATGTGAGCTGCATATCAGCAGCTCCATCTTCGTCGCCGGATTCGAGTCTTTCCGATGCGTGCAACCCTTCGAACTGCTCAATATCATCTATTCCGGCAAATCTCTCACCACTGGTGAGCGGGCCAAACTCATCGATGTCATCCAATTCATCCATCACTGCTGCAGGCGCCCCAATAGATGGCGCCGGTGCTACTGCGACTGCAGGCGCCGCCGCATTTAATGCATTCGCTATCAAGCCATTGATTGCCCCGGGCATACCCTGGGATGCATTATGGATTGCACCAACGACTCCGCCTTCTAGAGGCATCTCTTTGTTAAAGCCTGCCGTCGCTAATTTGAAGCGTATATAATCATGAGTCTCGTCGCTGGCAAAACCATCTAAAGGGAATACAGCAAGTCGATCCTGTGCTTCGTTCGTAAGGGTGTTTTGCAGTAAATTATCGAGTTGCCTCTCTCCTAATAGTAGCGCATGAATACTCGAATCGACGCAGCTATCCAGAAGCTTGGTGAGCAATTGCAAGACTTCAGCACTAAGCTCATGGGCATCATCTATGATAATGATCAGCGAGCGAGCTTCCAGGTCCAACTCTGCCGCATACTGACAGATCTGATTTATTGCGAACTCGGTGTCTAATCCAGGGGCTGGCTTAAACGATAGGGAGGATTGTAGTGCGTCGAGGAACTGCCCCTGATTCATGAACAAAGTGGCAGCCACTCTGACACAGACTGCCTCGTCGGCAAATCGCTCACAGAAGTTTGTAGCAAGAGTCGTCTTACCCGCACCCAGGGGACCGGTAACGGCTATCATCGCATTACTGTAGAGCGAGAACTCCACGATCTGATCTAGCAGTGTCTGTCGATCACCACTGCAATAGAAATCACGACTGCTCGAACTCGGCACAAAGGGATCGAAATCAAGATCCAGCCATTGCATATATTTATTCATAGTCTCTACACTTTCTATCTACAGAGGTTGTCTCCAGCGGTCAGGGTTTCTTCGAGTAATGCAGGCGCAATATCGCCTTCAACTACCCCTTCCCCTATCGCCCTAAGTAAAACAAACCTGATCTTGCCTGATTCAGCCTTCTTGTCTGACAACATTAAATCCAAATATTGCTCTACTGTTATATCGGCCGGAGGCTGCACTGGCATACCAAAATCTTCTTCTAAAACCGAGCGAATTCGCTGCGCCACATTTGGCTCTATCCAGCCCAGTCTGCAGGATAAATCGGCCGCCATAGTCATTCCCATAGCAACGGTTTCGCCGTGCAACCAATTGCCATAGCCACTAGCCGTTTCAATAGCGTGACCGAAGGTATGACCCAGATTGAGAAGCGCGCGAACGCCTGACTCTTTTTCGTCTTTGGCCACAATAGCCGCCTTGATCTCACAACAGGTCTTGATTGTATGTGATAGCAGTGCCGGATCTGACTCACCAATACCCTTGCTGTTTTTCGCTAACCAGTTAAAAAAATGTGCATCGTAGACTAGGCCGTACTTGATCACCTCGGCCAGGCCGGCCTTGACCTCCCGCGCCGGAAGTGTCGCGAGAACATCGGTGTCCGCGAGGACACAACGAGGCTGGTAGAACGCACCGATCATGTTCTTGCCCAATGGGTGGTTAACGCCAGTCTTGCCACCAACAGAAGAATCGACCTGAGCCAATACCGTAGTAGGGATCTGAATGAAATTAATTCCGCGCAGATAAGTCGAGGCAGCAAAGCCTGTGATATCGCCAACGACACCACCGCCAAGCGCTACCAGTAAGGTATTGCGATCGTATTTACCGGCGAGAAGCTTGTCATAGATGTGGCTGATGGCATCGAGATTTTTGTTTGCCTCGCCGTCTGGCAAAATAATTTCTGCAACATCATTACCGAAAAATAGTTGTCTGGTTTGCTCCAAGTAAAGCGGCGCAACCACGTCATTACTGACGATAACAACTTTGCCCTTACGGATGAAAGGTGCAACCAGATCTGGCTTGCCGAGCAAGCCCTGACCTATGAATATTGGATAGGATCTTTCGCCTAGTTCGACATCTACAGTGAACATTTTCTTGATTCCAAAATTTAAGCGACAAACTCAACAGAGCTATTCTTCTTGCTAGCCACCCATGTCAAATCGTAATTGTTTACAAATTTCCTGACTCACGGTCTTAGGATTTCGTCGGTAGGTATCTACCACCATATCAGCGACCTCCTGATAGAGAGGCTCCCGAACTTCCATTAGCTCACGAATTTTCTGTTCTGGGTTTGGTATTTGTAGAAGCGGGCGAGTCTTGTCGCGACTAGTTCTTTCAACCTGCTGACTAATCGGTGCTCGCAGATAAACCACTACGCCTCGAGCCTTAAGCCACTCGCGATTTTCCGGCGACATGACAGCCCCGCCACCAGTAGCCAGTACAATATTCTTCTTCTGGCTTAGCTGTTCGATCATGCGTGTTTCACGAATTCTAAATCCAGCCTCCCCTTCGACATCAAAAATCCAGGGAATATCTGCACCCGTCGATGCTTCTATCTCACGGTCCGAATCGTAGAACTCGAGACCAAGAACATGCGCCAGCACACGACCTATAGTGGTCTTACCGACACCCATAGGGCCAACGAGAAATACATTTCCAGAATAACTCATATACTACGCACTCAGAATACCGCCGACTCGTTACTCGATTTATACGATCACTATAACTGCCGAAACTGATTCGCTGACACAGGAAAAACATAGAAGAACAAACGATCAGAACAAGCAGGAACAGCTGGTGACTCGGCCGAATTGCAAATCAGCATTCGGCCGAATTTTTACGATCTTATCTAACGCTTATCTCGGTAATGATCTTAGGCGTAATGAAGATCAACAACTCAGTGCGACGACTAGCATTCGACGTGCGCTTAAACAGTTGCCCAACATAGGGTAGATCGCCAAGGATTGGAGTCTTGGTTTCTGATGTCGTCGACTCTTCTCTGAACACTCCGCCCAACACAATAGTCTCACCATCGCTAACCAGCGCACTGGTGGTAACTTGATTAGTATTAATCGCAGGAATACCGTTCACTCCTCCAGACCCTGCGGCGACGGAATCCTGCCGAATGTCCAACTCCATGTTGATACGACCATCTGGCGTAATTTGCGGAGTAACCGTTAGGGACAACACCGCTTCTTCAAATTCTGTTGTCGAGCCACCAGCAGTGCCACCAGCCTGAGACTGATAGGGAATTCGCACACCAGACTGAATCAAGGCTTCTACTTTATCCTGAGTAGTAACCTTCGGCCTGGCGATAACTTCACCATTGCCACTGCTTTCCAGAGCCGAAAGTTCAAGTTCGATAAGTGCGCTGCTACCAGTGTAGCCAATAGAAATTGGCTTTCCTGCCAAAATCACATTCAACGTAGTCATCATCGAACCGATATCGATAATCGCTACTGTTTGCTCATCTTCAGAACCAATCTGCTCTGCCAGCAGTGTAAAGGCGCGCTCGATAGCATAGGCTTCGATATCTACTACCTTGGCATTAAGCCCGCCTAGCTCTAATGCGGTAACCCTGGCGTCCACATTTTCTCGGCGGCACGCGGCCAGCAAGACCTCAACCATTTCTGGACTGCGCTCGGATAATTTCTGGCGCTCGAAATCTATCGACACTTCATCGAGGGGGTAGGGAATGTATTGGTCCGCCTCTACCACAATCTGGTTTTCCATTTCCGCATCAGACAAGGCCGCATTCATCTCGATGGTCTTTGTGATCGCCGCAGAGCCGGCAACAGCGACTGCCGCATCTTTGAGCGAGGGCTTGAGTATGCTAACCGCCTTTGCAATACACTCTCCCACGGCGTCAATGTCGCTGATATTCTTCTCGACGACTGAATTAGCTGGCAAAGGCCGGATAATATAATTCGCCACCTTATACTATTGCCACTCGGGCTCAGCTGCAAAATTTTGACAGCAGTCGTACTAATGTCGACCCCCAGCATAGTGCTGGCTTTCTTGCCAAAATTGCTTAAAGCACTAATATTTTGGAGCTTTTCCAGCACTTAGTAACCCCTAATCCCTTCTATTTCGATCTGTTTTTTAGAGCGGCTCGCCTTTCCCGCCCCTTATACTGCGGTTCAACGGCCCAGTTCAATCTCAGACCTCTAAAATATTGCTAATAATAACAAAACCTTAGCGAAATCATCTGCAAATTTAAATGCCCCAGATTCCAGTATCGGCCGACAATAAATTTTTTATAGTTATCAATTAATTATCAGACTTTCAGAACAAACAACTTTACCATTAAATAATGGAGCAAGCCCCCCTGCAATTCTTTGATTCAGGTCACGTTTGCAGGGCTGGCAACCCGCCTGAATAGCAGATTATCTCTGGCTTCTGGGTATTCTGATCAATTTTTCGACTTGGTTCCTCCTCGATATGTGAATAGTGCCAATCACATCGCAATTTGGCTCCGTTTCCACCGTAGAAAATTTATCACTTATTTTCCACGTATCACCGGCGCAGCGTGAGAAATATCTCAAATTCAGACATCTCAGCCATTAAGTCTCAGAATAATAAGGCATTGATGGATGCCGAGTGTATAATAATCAGCCCGCCTCCAGCCTCAGAACATGCGGCTATTGGGCTGATTCGGTAATTCAACTCACCGATATCTCCTCAGCTGGCGGGGAGCAAGCTAGGAAGCAAGGTACGAAAGCTTCAAATCTGAGCAGCTACTCTTCGAGACTTAAGTAACCCGTGAACACAAAGATTCAGAAAACTCTCAAGTGGATTGCGGTCACAGCGGTAGCTGGGATGGCTGGCGCTGTCATGGTTGTTTGTGCCGCCTATCTCTATCTAGCGCCCCTGCTTCCTTCAGCCGAAACTTACAGAGACGTGCAGCTGGAAACGCCGCTGCGAATCTATACGGCTGATCGACGCCTGATCGATGAGATCGGCAACCGGCGAAACCCGGTTAATTTCGAAGATATTCCACAAATACTCACCGATGCAGTCATAGCGACGGAGGATGTGCGCTTCTATTCTCACCCCGGTGTCGACCTGCAGAGTCTGGGTCGCGTATTTTATGGCCTGATTCGCGGTGTGAATCTGGGGGGTGGTAGCACGATCACCATGCAACTGGCGAAGATCCTATCTTTCGACAGCGACAATTTGTATCTGCGCAAACTCAAGGAAATCCCCTTCGCACTGCAGATCCAAAGAGAACTCAGCAAAGAAGAAGTTCTCACACTGTATCTAAATACCATCTACTTCGGCGCTGGTGCGGATGGCATCGGTGCGGCCGCTTATGTCTACTATGGCAAGGAAGTCAGTGAGCTGTCCCTGGCAGAGGCCGCCATGATGATCTCTCTCTTGCCCTGCCCCTCAACCTGTAACCCCTTGAGTAATCCTACGCGAGCAATCGAGCGTCGCCGCGTCAGACTCGCAAACATGCTGAACGAGGGCATGATCAGCCAAGCCGAATTCGCCGCGGCGGACCGCGAACCTATCACCGCCAGAAGACGCAATCGTGATATAGCCATATCGGCACCCTACGTCGCCGAGATGGTGCGCCAGCAACTCTTTGATGAGCATGGCGAGCAAGCCTATACCCAGGGGTTCGAAGTAGTCACGACCATCGACGGGGACAAACAACTCGCTGCAAACAAGGCGCTGGTTGAAGGCCTGGAAAACTACTACGACAGACGCCATGGTTACCGAGGCGCGACCGCTAACTTTCCACAGGAGCTATACGCAGATCAGACAGGTGACGCAAACACGGCCTGGATAGGCGAATTGCAGCTGGTACCCGTACACGGGAACCAACACCCTGCCATAGTCACCGCACTGGATGACTTGAGTTTTGAGGCGGTACTTAAATCGGGCGAGGCCATAAAGGTTGACTGGGATGGCATTAGCTGGGCCTATAAATTTAATTCGAGAAACGATGCCTGGCCACCTCCGCAAGTGGCGGCGGATGCTGTGCAGGTAGGCGACCTTATCCGAGTCAAGAATACGGATGGCGCCTGGCAGCTTGGACAGATCCCTGACATTCAAGGCGCCCTGGTTTCCATGTCTCCGACTAACGGTGAAATCATTGCCCTGGTAGGCGGCTACGATTTTCGTCGCAGCCAGGTTAACCGCGTCATAACGCCAAGACCTCCAGGCTCGAACTTCAAGCCCTTCCTCTACGGCACGGCTTTAGAACAAGGGTACTCCGCCGCGACGACCATCAACGATGCACCTCTCACTCGAGGCGACTATCGTCCAAATAACTATGAGAACAACTTCCTGGGGCCAATTACGCTGCGCTACGCCCTGAAGGAATCTCGCAATGTGCCGGCGGTACGACTGTATGATCAGGTCGGAGATGACAAGGTACTCGCCTTCGCCGCAAAGTTTGGCTTTCAAACACAGAATTTCCCGCGTAACGATTTAACTGTAGCGCTGGGCAGCCAAGACGTGCAGCCACTGGAAATCGTCACGGCCTACTCCGCGATCGCGAACGGCGGTTACAAGGTAGAGCCCTGGTTTATAAAGGAGATCTCGAATCTCACCGACGGCTCTATCTACAAGGCGACGCCGGTGACAGTCTGTGAGAATTGCCCAGCTACGCCCAATGACGATGCCTCCGACATTATTCCGGCCCCCCGCATTATCGATCCCCAGATTGCGTTTATTCTTAATTCGATGCTGCGTTCTGTGATCGAGGAAGGCAGTGGCGCTCGGGTAAATAGAGAGATAGGCCGCTCAGATCTAATGGGCAAAACCGGCACCACCAACGGGCCGCAAGAACTGTGGTTCTCGGGCTTTAATAGAGACATTGCCACGACGGTGTTTGTGGGCTTCGATCAGCCAGAGCCGCTAGGGGAAAGAGAGCAAGGTGCAACCATTGCCGTGCCAATCTGGATCGATTTCATGAAGATGGCACTAGAGGGCATGCCCGAGAACACGATGAAACGCCCAGACGGTATCGAAGATCGTCTAATCAACAAGACGACTGGGGCGCCTGCCACACCGGGCGAGCCGGATACCCTATTTGAATACTTCAGAACGGAAAACGCGCCTACAACTGACGGCGCGTTACCTAGTATTGATCCTGCAAGCGTGGAAAGCGAGGAGCTTTCCACGGAAACGATCTTTTAGACTCGTCTAGAACCAAATCGCTTCTTAAATCGATCTACTCGACCACCGCTATCCAGAATCTTCTGCTTACCAGTGTAGAACGGATGGCACTCGGAACATACTTCAATAAGAATGTCTTTGCCCAGGGTAGAGTTAGTCTCAACCACATTGCCACAGCTGCAAGTAGCTTTCATGGCTTCGTATTTGGGGTGAATATCGGGTTTCATGTTGTTTCCTCTGAGTTAATGTCGCTACAGCAGTCGTCTATTCGCTACTGCACCACATCTGCTTTCCACCCAGAATCGCCTGTATTATGCGGCATATCTGTCTGGGGGCGTGCATTCTAACAGAGAAGGAAAAAGACGCAAGTTCCCCGATAGAGCCAGCTGAGGGCATGGGCTTGCGCCAGATTCGAATTTAGGCGGAATATAGGCAGACAGGCCCCTGAGTGCCAAAAGCCCTAGCCGCGCAGTTGACGATGATTCCTAACCGCCTCTTCCATGATCTTACTGAACAGCTCAGTAACCAGTGCTGGATTCAGTTTGTGCTTCTCACACAGGGCGCTCAGCTCGGCCAACTTCTCAGACTCACGGGTGGCATCGACAGCATCTAGCGCCTTGCTTGCCTTCAACAGGCCAACCTGGTGCGTCAACTCGAAGCGCTTACCGAGTAATTCCAGTAATTCCCTGTCAATCGCGTCGATCTGTTCTCGAGCGGCGAGCAATTCTGCTGGCGGTGACTGCGAAGTCATCTTATTGTCCCTTCTAGTATTGTCTATTGTTCTTTTAGCTCGCTAAGGCCTGTCCCGTAGCTGTCCTGCTACTTAATTACTGTCTACAATATTCCCGGATTTACTACCCTGTAATTGTGTGATCTTTCCCTGCCGTCATTGGACCGATCGAATCCCGCTGAAGTATAAACCATCGAGATAACGGCGCAAGGATCACGAGGCTGGTAAGCAACTACGCGACGACTGTTTTCACACCAATCATGTCCGTTCAGTTGTTTGCCAATCCTTTTGAACTTACTATGCGATGCCTAGTACGCTACTTTAACAAAGCCGCCCAGAATGCCAGCCGAGACTATAAGCAACTACCAAGGAACGGTCCTGCAAGTCGCCGTTCCTTCTCCGCTGCGCAGGGTTTTCGACTACCTGCCTCTCACCAACAAACAAGCGCTAGCTGGAACCCGGGTCAAAGTATCGTTCGGCCGACAGCAACTTATTGGCATCGTAGTTTCTGTCGCTTCGGGCTCAAGCCTGGAGAAGAAAAAGTTAAAACCAATTCTTGCAGCGCTGGACAGCGAGCCCTTGCTTGACGATTCACTTTTTCAACTTCTGATATGGGCCTCCAATTATTACCAACATCCAGTAGGCGAGGTCTTCGCTACAGCACTGCCTAGCAAGCTACGCAACGGCGTTGCGCTGAGAGATAGCACCAGAGTTTGGACTGGCACCGAGCCATCGCCACAACAGGGGGCACTGCTTGGCCGTGCAGCGAAACAGAAAGCCCTGCTCGACTTCATTCGCGCCGAAAAAGAAGTCACCGATCATGAAGTGCGCCAGGCCGGGTTTAGTAGCCAGCTACTTAAGCAGCTGGAGCTAAAGCAGCTAGTTACGCAGAAGAGTCGCGCCGGGGCCGCCGAGACTGCCTTCGAGCCCGCGTCTAAAGTTACAAATTTCGAGATCGAGTTGAATGCGGAGCAACTCTCGTCAGTGACTGAAATTAGCGAGGCGCTGGATAGCTATTCCTGCTTCCTGCTCGATGGCATCACCGGCTCGGGTAAAACCGAAGTGTATATGCGCGTTATGCAAGAGCAGCTTGCGAAGGGCCTGCAATGTCTGGTGCTAGTTCCCGAGATTGGTCTCACACCACAGACCATCTCTCGGTTTCAGAAGCGATTCAGCTGCAAGGTAGCAAGTCTTCATTCTGGCTTGAATGAAACAGAGCGATTAACAGCCTGGAAACAGGCGAGAGACGGTAGCGCGGGAATAGTGATTGGTACCCGCTCCGCTGTATTCACACCTCTGGCAAACCCAGGGCTAATCGTCATCGATGAGGAACACGACTCATCGTTTAAACAACAGGACGGGTTTCGCTATTCGGCAAGAGACCTCGCGGTAATTCGAGCGCGGGAGGAAAATATTTGTATCATCCTCGGCTCCGCAACTCCCAGCCTTGAAAGTCTGCACAATGCGCGCAACAAGAAATTTGTTCATCTGCAACTTACTCAACGAACCGGCAGTAAGCAAAACTGTGGGATGGAAATCATCGATGTTGCAAACGAAACTTTGCAAGAGGGATTCTCAGAACAACTACTCTATAGAATTCGCAAACACATAGAGCAAAAAAACCAAGTGCTTGTGTTCATCAATAGGCGTGGCTTCGCACCAATACTGAATTGCCAAACCTGCGGCTGGATCTGTGAATGTGAAAATTGCGTCACACAGTTTACAGTCCACTCCAACCCACCGAGCATTCGCTGTCATCATTGCGGTGCGGCGGCGAGACTTCCTAGAGCCTGCCCACAATGCAAATTGAAGGATTTGACTACTATAGGCATAGGTACTCAGCGCATCGAAACCTTTCTGCAGAACCAATTTGCAAGCACACCGGTAATTCGAATCGACCGTGACTCAACGCGGCGCAAGGATAGCCTGCAGAAAATGTTAGACCAGGTAAACAAGGGCAGCCCTTGTATCTTGTTAGGGACGCAGATGCTCGCGAAGGGACATCATTTCCCCAATATCACTCTGGTAGCCATTCTCGATGCCGATTCAGGTTTGTTTAGTGCCGACTTTCGCGGCCAGGAACACATGGGCCAGACGATAGTGCAGGTCGCAGGCAGGGCAGGCCGAGCGGATCGTGCTGGAGAGGTTCTGATTCAATCTCGACATGGCAGCCACGAGACTCTGCAGACTTTAGCCAACGAGGCCTACTCAAAATTTTCTGAGCAACAGTTAAAGGAGAGAAGCAGCGCGCAGTTGCCGCCGTTCTTTCATCTGTGCCTGCTGCGAGCAGAGGCGAGCCAGATGCAGCCCGCGCTCCAATTTCTCGAGCAATTGGCGAAAATGTGTGCGAGTTTCTCGCAACACAATTCTCTGCCTATAGAGCAGCTGGGGCCGCTTCCCGCCCCTATGGAAAAGAGGGCGGGCAAGTATCGCGTACAGTTGCTGCTGAAAGCGGAGAAACGCGGTAACCTGCAAGCACTGCTATCCCAGTTGTGTATCGAGCTAGACACTATGAAGCTGCCCAGATCTGTACGCTTCAGCATCGATGTTGACCCGCAAGACCTCGTTTAGGCCCATCGCTGCTGTCGGCTGTCACAGGCAAAAGTCTGATGATTCAGCTTTAGCTTACCGTCAGACAACCGATAATTGTGGTGGCACAAAGTTTTCTAGGCATTATTGCCATTTAAAACAATAACTTAAAATATAGCAGCCTACAGAAGTGTTCCAACCAACTCATGACACACGATTTTGCCAAAATTAAACCGGAACCGCTCCTAGAGCGAAAAACCGTCGCCACGCCGCCGGCATGGTCGCTGATGTTTACCGGACTGATAGTAGGCCTTACTCTGGGCGTCTTCGGCTGTTTTCTGTTCTATCTTTCCGGGAACGTACCTCCCTTGAATATCAATCAGGTCTCTACTAACAATATGCCTCCGGTAGGTCAGGCGGCGACAGTGGTGGCCGCCGAAGAACCGGTAGCGGAAGAACTGGAATTGGAATTCTATACCGAGCTACCCATCTACGAGGTGCCGGTAGATGCCCATCCCGTCGCACTAACTGAGCAGCAAGCCGGAGTCGCGAACGATGCAGCAGAAGCGGTCCTCGCTGCAACACGGACTCCAGCCCAGGCCGAGACCAGTACTGACGAGACCTTCGACCCGGGTTTCATACTGCAAACCGGCGCTTTCCAGCAATTCGAATCCGCCCAATCCGAAAGCGAGCGGCAGCGGCGGCTAGGCCTTGAAGTGAATGTTAAGCAACAAGAGTTGCTTGGCAGAACCCTCTATCTGGTCCAATCCGGACCCTATACCAGCAGCAATATACTGAATCAGGCCGAGCAATTACTACGAGCAAATAACATCCCCAGCCTGCGCATGAGCATTCAGTAGACAGAAAACCACGTCCAAGCCCCGTTGTTGCTTGAATTTCCTGTGTCTCACCCCATATCCTAGGCTCGCACACCAGATTTCATCGAATGCTGGCAGGTGATATGTGAGAGCCTGATCTAGAGTCATTGCTGGTCAATTCTACCGACTCTTCCTGACTCGCAATCAGCCCTCAGCTGGCAGATGAATTTGCCCAAAACACCGCTCAGAGCTTTAGAGAAGAAACAGGAATAGCTGCAATGGATCAATATAGAGGCACAACTATCGTATCGGTTCGCCGCGACAACAAGGTCGTAATAGGCGGTGACGGACAAGTCTCGCAGGGCAACACCGTAATGAAGGGAAACGCCCGCAAAGTAAGACGCCTTTACAAGGATCAGGTCATCGCAGGGTTTGCTGGCGGCACGGCGGATGCCTTCACGCTATTCGAACGTTTCGAAGAACAGCTGGAGAAGCACCATGGCAAACTGGTTCGCGCAGCGGTTGAGCTAGCCAAGCTGTGGCGCACCGAACGCTCCCTGCGCAGGCTCGAAGCATTGCTGGTAGTTGCCGATAAAGAATCCTCTCTGATCATAACGGGCAACGGCGATGTTATAGAGCCCGAAGACTCTATTATGGCGATAGGCTCCGGCGGGCCATTCGCCCAGTCAGCAGCAAAAGCCCTGCTACAAAACAGCGAACTAGACGCTCGACAGATCGTCGAGAAGAGTCTGACCATCGCCGCAGATATCTGCGTCTACACAAATCATCACCATACAGTTGAAGAACTAGAAATAACGGAATAGTCCCGATCTGGCACTGAACCTTACCCATGGCATTTTCGAACACAGGTACCCATGCATGTCCACAATGACACCCCGCGAAATCACATCCGAACTGGATAAACACATAGTCGGCCAGGCGGCTGCAAAGCGTGCCGTAGCGATCGCCCTGCGCAATAGATGGCGGCGCATGAAGCTTGATGAAGAACTGCGCGAAGAGATTTCACCAAAGAATATTCTCATGATCGGACCTACCGGTGTCGGTAAAACCGAGATAGCCCGGCGCCTCGCCAAACTCGCGCAGGCACCTTTCATTAAGGTCGAGGCAACGAAGTTCACCGAGGTTGGCTACGTCGGTAGAGACGTCGAGTCTATTATTCGCGACCTCGTTGATGTTGCTATCAAGATGCTCAGGGAAACCGAGATGAACAAGGTGCAACACCTTGCAGAAGATAGGGCCGAAGAACGCATCCTCGACGTACTGCTGCCGCAGGCACGAACCGAGCAGGCAGCTGATGCAGGTGACCCCTGCCAGACAGATTCCAATTCAGCCGCAAGACAAGTCTTCAGAAAGAAACTTCGACAGGGCGAGATCGACGACAAAGAGATAGAAATAAAGCTAAGCGAATCACCAGGGAGCGTTGAGATAATGGCTCCCCCTGGCCTGGAGGATATGACCAGCCAGTTGAAGAGCATGTTCTCTACTATGAATAGCGGTAAGAAGACCTCGCGGCGCATGACGGTCAAGGCCGCATTAAAAGCTGCGAAAGATGAAGAAGCCGCCAAGCTCGTCAATGAAGATGAGATTCGCAATCGCGCCGTGGAGGCAACAGAACAGACCGGCATTGTCTTTATAGACGAGATAGATAAGGTCACCAATCGCAACGACCAGGGCGGCGCGGGCGTGTCCAGAGAAGGCGTACAGCGTGACCTGCTGCCGCTGATTGAAGGGTCCACAGTCACCACCAAATACGGCAGCATCAAGACAGACCATATACTCTTTATCGCCTCGGGTGCTTTTCACCTGAGTAAACCTTCGGATCTCATTCCCGAGCTGCAGGGGCGACTCCCCATCCGCGTAGAACTCGAGGCACTGACAGCCGAAGACTTCGAACGTATTCTGGAAGAACCAGATGCCTCGCTCACGGAGCAGTATCAGGCACTGCTCGCGACCGAAGACCTGGAGATATCTTTCTCCAAAGACGGTATCAAAAAAATCGCAGAGACCGCCTGGCAGGTAAACGAACGTACGGAGAACATCGGTGCCAGACGGCTACACACGGTAATGGAAAGATTGCTTGAGGAGGTCTCCTTCTCTGCGTCGGATCTGGCGATAGGCGACAGCAAGGCACTCGTTATCGATAGAGCCTATGTCGAGGAGCAATTGGACGAACTGGCGCAAGACGAAGACCTCAGTCGTTATATCCTATAGGTCATGCTCACAACAAACTAAATTCGGTAGGCGAAATGACTACTAACACACCAAGTCAGATCAAGCTGCACAAGAAATCAGGGACCCTGGAGATTAGCTATGCCGATGGCATTAGCGATACGTTGGCCGCCGAATTTCTGCGCGTACATTCTCCCTCGGCGGAGGTGCGCGGTCACGGCAAAGGGCAGGAAGTTCTGCAGACCGGAAAACGCCACGTAAAGATCGCCAACCTGGAGAGCGTTGGCAACTATGCCATCAAACTAAGTTTCGATGATGGACACGACACTGGCATCTATTCCTGGACCTATCTGAGAGAGCTGGGGCGAACTCACGACGACCTATGGAATGACTACCTGGCCAAGCTGGAAGCCGCAAAAGCCAGCCGAGAGCCATTGCCAGAGGGAACACAAGTGATTAACATCATGCCCTCATCATCAGATTGACCATCTGGCGCCACCCCTCATCTGAAGTAATAGCAGCGACTAGCCATGAGCAACACCAGCGATAGCGAAGAGACCACCCATTTCGGCTACGAAGAAGTTCCAGTGGCGCAGAAAGAGCAGCGCGTGGGGCAGGTATTTGCCTCCGTTGCGAATCGCTACGACATAATGAACGATGTCATGTCGCTAGGCTCCCACCGGCTCATTAAGCGATTTACCATTGAGCTAAGCGCACTCCGAAAAGGCCAGAAGGTACTTGACCTCGCCGGTGGTACCGGCGATTTCAGCATCCGTTTCTCGACTATCGTAGGAGAGACCGGTCAAGTCGTACTCGCCGATATCAACGAGTCTATGTTGCAGGTTGGTAGAGACAGGATCATAGACAGGGGACTCAGCTCTAACATAGACATCGCCCAGGTAAACGCAGAGCATCTGCCCTTTGCCGACAATACCTTCGATTGTATCTGCATTGCCTATGGCCTGCGCAATGTCACTAACAAGGAGGCCGCCTTAGCCTCAATGCAGCGGGTATTAAAACCCGGTGGTCGCGTGTTAGTTCTCGAATTCTCAAAACCAACGAATGATCTGGTCGGCAAGGCCTACGATGTCTACTCCAAGCTATGGCCAATTGCGGGAAAGGCCATCACCGGAGATTCCGACAGCTATCGCTATCTCGTCGAATCGATTCGCATGCATCCCGATCAGGAATCACTGCTGCAAATGATGCGCGATGCCGGACTCGTCAAATGCAAATACCACAATGTGATGGGTGGGGTCTGTGCGATTCATATCGGCTTCAAGCCCCTCTAAGTTCAGTTAGGCATAAGCAATATCCACTGCATAGCAACCCAGACGAAGCGAAGTGTATTTGAAGCGAAGCGCATTTAAAG
>CAJQHM010000071.1 GCA_905478195.1 uncultured Pseudomonadales bacterium | reverse complement strand
GTGTCAGCTCTTTCTCGATCGCATCGAAAAATTTAGAGAAAACTCTCCTGGCCCAAACTGGCAGGGCGAGTATGTGTTTGATAGCAAATAGCGCGAGAAAAGAATGAGAGTAGCGCTGCAGATTAACGAAAGCATAAGTAACAAAAACATAAGTAACAAGAACATAAGCAACGAGCTTGCTTAGCGAAATAGCAAAAGCCAGATCGCTGCTTTTTAACCATTCATACAGTTTAATCCCACACCTTTGGAACCCGCAATGAAATTGATCAAACCCTTTCGAGGTCTTCGGCCAAGTCGTGAGCTAGCAGCGAAAGTTGCCTCACATCCCTATGACGTTCTCAACCGCGAAGAGGCGTTCGAGCTAGCCAAAGACAACCCCTACAGCTTTCTGCACATCAACAAGCCAGAGGTCGACATGGATGCCTCGGTAGATGTGCACGATCAGTCGGTGTATGCGAAGGGCCGAGAGAACCTGGATAGATTTCAGGCGGAAGGCACGCTACTACAAGACAGCGAAGAATCTCTCTATGTCTACAAGCAGGTTATGGGAGACCACGAGCAGGTGGGTCTGGTCGCCGTAGCGTCAGTCGAAGCCTATGAGAACAACCTGATCAAGAAGCATGAGTTTACCCGCCCGGAGAAAGAAGACGACAGGGTGAATCACATGGTCGCGCTGGATGCCCAGGTAGGCCCGGTGTTCCTAACCTACAAGGCACACCCCGAGGTAGATGCCCTGATCGCCAAGGTAACTGCTAACGAGGCGAAATACGACTTCGAGGCGGATGATGGCACCCGACACGTATTCTGGGTAATCGAAGATCTAACCCTTTCCGCAGACATCGAGGCCGCGTTCGCCGCGATCTCACATCTGTATGTTGCCGACGGCCATCACCGTTCTGCCGCCGCTTCGCGGGTAAAGCACCTGCGCCAGAAGCAGAACCAAAATCACACCGGCGACGAGTCCTATAACTTCTTCCTGGTTGTTCTGTTCCCGGATAATCAGATGCAGATCCTGGACTATAACCGTCTGGTGAAAGATCTGCACGGCGCCGATAGCGCCAGCTTCCTGGAAAAGCTAAGCACCAATTTCGATATAGAGAAGCTAGATCTGGAAGCGGCCAAGCCGGGCGTGGCCAGAGAGTTTGCTCTGTATCTGGACAAGCAATGGTACAAGTTACGCAGCAATGAAAACCTGATCTCCAAGATCGACGAACAAGATCCCGTAGGCAGCCTGGATGTGAGCCTATTGCAGGACTTCGTGTTCACGCCGCTACTGGACATCGTAGATCAGCGCACGGACAAGCGCGTAGACTTCGTTGGGGGCATAAGAGGCTTAGCGGAGTTGGAGAAGAGGGTGGATTCCGGTGACTGGGCAGCGGCGTTTGCCTTATACCCAACGTCAATCGAAAGTTTAATGGCTATCGCCGATGCCGATGAAGTAATGCCGCCGAAATCGACCTGGTTCGAGCCGAAGTTAAAGAGTGGCTTGGTAGTCCACAAGCTGGACTAGCGGCTTTTAGACTGGTTAGTATAGTTAGTCTAAAAAAGGTGTTGCCTAGCCCTTGGCCGGGCAACAATCTTGCATGCAGAGTTCATTCGCCTTGAGTGGCAGGCCATCCCTCCACACACTGTTCCTGAAGTTTAGACGCAGGCAAAGGTAGTGCATAAATGCCTTGGCTATCTTCTGTTTAGTCTCGCTTAGAAATTTCATGGTCTCGTCTCTGTTGTGCTCAGTTTTGATCATTGTTGCCGTATATGCCTATTAAACGCTCAAAGCCCGAAAAAGGTTTACAGGAGCTCATGCAAATTACCCCAAAAAAGTCACTAATACGCTCCCTAGCGGAGTTTCTGAGCTAAATCACGCTTATGAGCTGCAAGAAGCAATAGAACTGCCGTCGGCACCCTATCGCCAGGTCTGTTTCCAAGAGCCCAAAACGAACCAGGGCACCATGCTCAAGCAGTGGCGCCCTGGAGTTACTGCCAGATGCTAGCAAACGAGTGCTAGCAGTTACCTAGAGCGCCATTAGGCAGCACTCTGCTTGTTCACATCGATAAGCGCAGCCGTCTCGCTGCCAATAGTGATCTTCTTCGGCTTCATAGCCTCCGGAATCTCTCGAACCAGCTCGATATAGAGCAGGCCGTTAGCCAGACGCGCGCCGGTAACCTCCACATGGTCAGCCAGCTGAAAGCGACGCTCGAAATTGCGCGCGGCGATGCCCTGATGCAGATAGTTACGAGCTCCTGGCTCTTCGCCAGCCTTCTTGCCGACTACCGTCAGCGTGCCTTTCTCGGTCTGAATATCCATCTCTTCTTCCAGGAAGCCAGCCACAGCCATAGTAATTTGGTATTTATCCTTCTCCAGCAACTCGATGTTGTAGGGAGGGTAGCTCGTCTGATTGGCATCGCCGCGATTTACAGAGTCCAGCAGCGAAGAGAGGTGGTCAAAGCCAACAGTGGAGCGGTATAGGGGTGAAAAGTCTAAAGTACGCATAGTCATATCCTTCCTTTTAAGCAATATGTTTAAAGTGAATTCGCCCATCTAATCGATCGGGCAGTGAGCAAGCCTCGGTTGAGCACTTGCTACAGGAATAAATATGGGGATGTGGCTAGGGTTTTCAAGGAGTTAAGGGTGCTCAGCCAAAGTCTGCCCTTTACTAACTGAATATAAACAAGTTTATTGCATTTGTGCGAAAGTGCTGCGCCCAATAGCGTAGTACTAGATGCCCAGAATTTCGAGGAATGCAGGGTCGTAGAGGTTGCGGCCATGGAAGATAAGCGGGTGATTGAGCGAAGATTTGATGGTATCGAAGTCTGGGGCGCGGAAATGCGGCCATCCGGTACAGATTGCCAGGGCATCAGCGCCTTGCTGCACATCCTCGCAATTCTTCCGTGCTCTTGCAGGCTGGGCTGTGGCTCTTCTTAAGCGTAGGCCATTTGTTTTTGAACTCAGGGATATTTGGCCGGATTCTTTAGAGGCCGTTGGTGCCGCTAAGAACCTTCAGACTTATTAGAACCTTGGAGAAGATGGAGCTTGTTTTGTACCGTCGCGCGGATTTAATCGTCTCGGCTATGTGAGTACCTGCGGGATGGCGCATGGGCTTAATAGGCTAGTAGAAGCGACCGCTATGCTCGAAGACGATGGCGTGGCTTTCTTTTCGCTGGAGGTGGGGCGATGCCTGAAAAGTTTGCTAGGAACGTGCAAGAAAAGAAACTAGGCAATATTGTGATGATGGGATGACAACCCAAAGAAAAGGCTCGGCTCTCTGGCCGCTTTGCGGTGTTTCTATTATGCACTTAAAGAGTAAAGTGCTATTGAGTAAGGTTATCCCATCGAAGCTATTCGGAAGTTTCGCCATGGGCTTCCTGCTGCAATTGGAGTGCCCGAAGTTGAGGCAACATACTTGGCGACTAAATATCAGGGCGGCATTGTCTTTGAGCCCGAGAATGCGCGGCAGCTCTGTGGGGTGATTGAGAAGCTCAATAGTGATCGTGACTTGCTGAGGCAGTTTGCCGGCAACTGCGAAATAGCAGCCAAGGAGCTCGATCGGAAGAACTTGTCACGTAAGATGTTCAAAGAGTTGCAGGGTTTGACTGTTAGCCCGCGATAGATAGAAGCATGATGGGGATTACATTCGTAGCTCATTCGGGCTTACGCTATACTTGTACGTTATTCGCCAGCACGCTTCTGTTTCGCAAGCTGGGGTATTTAATTTGATTTTAAATAGAGACTCAAACTTTGGCCTTTAATAAATTTCAAGACTTCCTGGGCGGCCTAGTCGCCCGCCAACGTGACCGTTTCTCCAAGAACGGTGCTCCAGATATAGATGACTTGCTGGCACGTCTTATGGGAAATACCGGAGAAGTGTCTGCCATCGTCGCCGCACGTGAGCTATTGGATATGTACAAGGGCCTCGACGACGAAGGTAAGAAGGAATTCTTTTTCAACATAGAAAAAAATTTCAATGCAGCGCCAGCTAGCGTTAAGTTGGCGTTCGATACCTTCGATATAAATCCCAGCAGCACCAATCTAAATCGCCTCAATCATGCGGCGGAGCCGCGCCGCGTAGAGTTGCTACGACGCTTGAACCAAACCCCAGGAGCAACACACGATCTTGTGGGCATGCGTAAAGACCTACTCGGTCTGCTGCGTGATCACCCCGAGCTGTCTGCTGTAGATGAAAATTTCATGCATCTGTTTCGCTCCTGGTTCAGCCGGGGTTTCTTGCTGCTACAGACAATTGATTGGTCTACCTCGGCAGCTATCCTCAATCGCATCATTCGCTATGAGGCGGTGCACGCGATTAAGGACTGGGACGACCTGCGCAGTCGTGTGGATAGGCCGAACCGGCGTTGTTTCGCCTTCTTTCATCCGGCGCTGACGGACGAGCCGCTTATCTTTGTCGAGGTGGCGCTGAGCAATGAGATTCCTGGCTCTATTGATTCGATATTGAATGACACGGCGGAGGGCGATGTTGATCCTGCTAAATTTACTACCGCTACGTTCTATAGCATTAGTAATTGTCAGCCAGGTCTTAAGAATATCTCCTTCGGTAATTTCCTCATTAAGCAGGTGGTGCAGGAGCTGAAGGCGGACTTCCCGTCTATCAAGCAGTTCGTGACCCTGTCTCCCATTCCTGGTTTTAAGCGCTGGTTGGATAGCGATGCAGATGCAGAAACAGGGACAGACAGTGCCGAGCTGGTCGAGCTGAAGACGAAGATGCGTTCTCTGGATATCGTTGCGGAGAATGTGGCCGACCACGAGGAGGCCATACGCAAGTTGGTGTTGAACTATCTATTGTTGGCGAAGAAGGGGAAATACCCCCTGGATCCTGTCGCCCGATTCCATCTGGGCAATGGGGCGCAGGTGCATCAGATCCATGCGTCGGCAGATTTAAGCGACAAGGGCCTCGCGCAGTCCTATGGGACTATGGTGAATTATCTCTATGACCTGCGGTATATCGAGCGCAATCACGAGCAGTACGTCACCGAGGGCAATATCGAGTTTAATGACAAGCTGAAGGCCTCTTTACTCAAAAGCTAGGCTCAGCCCCTGGCTTTTTCCTCTCTCCGTTCCGTTTTTGCTGTTCTTTTTTCTTGTTCTTCCTGTCCTTTCTGACCTTTTCTTGACGTTTGCTTTTATCCAGAAATAGCTCCGGCGCTATTTAGTATGTTGGAAATTATCTAAAACTGGCTATAAACAGCCAGATATAGGATATCCACCATTGCCCGTTCGGGCCTGTTCCGAGAATTGGAGCAGTCTCTTCTTGCCGGGGGTAAAGCTGATATACTCCCCATTCAGCAATCAACACAGCAACTTGCAGCACTCCCCAGACAATGACTACTGACGACAAGCCCACACAAGCAATCCTCTCTGCACATGACGTTTTTAGTTCTTCGGAGCTTGACGAGTTGTGTCAGCGTATTATCTCCAGCGGCATATTGGGCAGGTCGAAGCACTACGGGGCGCTGCTGCAGTACCTGGTTAGCTGCTCTGGCCAGAACCGGCAGCCTAAAGAGATTGAGCTGGCTACGGATGTGTTGGGTAAGGCTGATGACTACGATGTGTCTGCGGACTCATCGGTGCGGGTGTATGTGCACCAGCTGCGTAAGAAACTCAACGCCTATTACGATCAGAATGAGTTGGATGCGGCCCACAAGTTGGTCATCCCCAAGGGAAGCTATTCCCTGGCGGCCATCGCTACCACGCCCATCGTTAAGTCCTCCGCTTTTTCGCTTGCCCGGTTCGGCGTGAGCAACTCCTTGCTGTTCGCGGTCGTTGTTCTGCTTTCAGCGAATCTTTTGTATATGTTCGGTCAGCGCAGCGAGGCGAGCAGGCCGCCTTCACAATTTGCGGCCGCACATCCGGTATGGGAGACGGTGCTGGGTGATGATCAACCTATACTGTTAGTTATGGGCGATTACTATATCTTCGGCGAGCTAAACGCCAATGGCAATGTTGCCAGGATGGTTCGCGAGTTTAATGTGAACTCGCGTAGTGATCTGGAAGATCTGCAGTTTAGCGATATTGAGCATACCGAAAACTATCTGGACCTGGATTTGAGCTATATGCCGGAAGGCAGCGCCTATGCCCTGGCGAAGGTGGTGCCGCTTCTGCAGAACAGTGGCAAGTCGGTGAACATTACGATGATGTCCGATCTAACCTCCGCGGACATTCGCAGCAATCACATCGTCTATATCGGTTACATCAGCGCGCTGGATAAGCTGACGAGTATGACCTTCGCCGGGTCCGGTCTGCGTATCGGTCGCAGCTACGATGAGTTATTCAACACAAAGACTGCAGAGTATTACACCAGTGATGCGGGGCTGCCTGAGGAGGGAGACCCTTTTAGAGACTACGGGATGTTTGCTACTTTTCCGGCGAGCATCGATACCCAGGTGGTTCTCATATCCGGCATGCGCGATGCGGGCCTGATGCACACGGCGCAGGCGGTATCGAATACATTGGCTCTTGATGAGTTGGTCGTGTCGATTGATAGCGATACAGACGAGGCGCTTGCAAGTTTCGAGGCGCTGTATGAGGTGTTTGGTGTGGACAGGCTGAATTTCGATGCAAACTTGGTCTATAGCAACTTGCTCGATGCGAAGCAGATCTGGGCCTCGCCTCAGGCTAGCCGTTTAGACTAGCCCTGTTCTTTCCTTTTTCCCTTTCCCTGCCCTTTGTCCTGATTTACGTTTAAGCACAGGTTCGGGCTAATCAGACGATCTTGTTCGCTCTAACGGCGCTGCGTCTTGCTTTAACCGCCTTCGCCTTGGCCTGATCGTCGCCGTACTTGTTGATCGAGAAGTAGGCATTCTTCTGCTTTCTCTTCACGCCTTTGCCTTCCTGCCATGTTGCCACCCAGGAATGATCCTTCTCTGAATAGCTGACGCCGATCTCGCCGGAGCTGTTCAATGGCGATACCTTGCGCGGGCTGAACTTCGCGTAGGGCCAATTGCTGCCGTAGATCTTCTTGCCCTCTATATCTCTCTTCTTCTTCGCAGCGGTTATGGCCTTAGTCTTGCCGCCAAACTTCTTGAAGGGGAAGGATTGCTGGAAACTCTTGCCATCGTATTTAATACGGACCCACGCGCAGTTGGTGCCGCGTGATTCGATGATGCTGATGTGGTGTAGTGCGCTTAGTCTTTTCACGAGAACCTCTCTTGGACTTAGCTATTCTGTTGCAGAGTTATTACTGCCCAGAATGCTTTGTGTCTAAACCTGAATGATAGTGGAGCCGGAACAGCAGTGTTATGCCATCACTGAAAGACTGTGATTCAGTTCTTACTGCCAGACTCGAAAAACGCTATAAAACACGAGTAACAATAAGGCAGCGGGTAAAACCAGAAATGTTCCAGTAAAGTGTACACCCATATTTAGAAGGCGGCTAGCTCGAGAGATTGTCTTAGGCGTAACAGTCAGGGCAAAAGATGGCTTGTTAGGCGTGGGACGCCATATGCTGTATCACGCCAGGCTTTCGGCTCTCTACCTTGTCGATGCTGTAGTCGTAGTTGGCGGCGCTGGGGTCGATATCCTTAGCCTCATCGATCGCGGCGGACAGATCTGCCTGTGCGGCCTGCTTGGTGAGATAGGGCCCCGAGATCTTGACCTGCAAGCTCGGCTCGTTTGGAGCGGTTGCTACGATGTAAAAATTCTTTGAATCCACTGTTTCTATTCCACCTGCCTGCTGGCAGATATATCAAACTATAATGGTCTTGGTTCTGCTCCAGAACTCGCTGTGGCTCTGGCTTCAAGCACTATACGGGGTCTATCGGCCGCGTATTAAAAACCAAGAGTGCCTGGAATACAAGATCGGATCACTAATATTTTCATTGCTCCCATTCCCGCTATTTTCCGCCAAGAATAAGACCAGAATCGCGAGCATAAACCTCGACCCGCAAGGCTAGTGCGTCCCCCGTCACAAAACCGATCTTTAGCTGTAACAGGGCCTGTTGCCTATAAATACGCCCAATTAAGTCGAATTGGATCTAGAATGGGGCGCAGCAGCAATAAGCCCGGGTGTGAGCGCTGCGTTTGACATAAAATGGCGTAAATTCAATTAGCTATAGTGACTCGAGCCAATAAGAGCGACTAGTTAATAACTCCTGACAGGCGAAAAATGTCTACTAGCAAGTCCATCAGTATCGTCATACCCGTGCGCAACGAGGCAGGCTACATCGCGGCCCAGCTGCAGCGACTGCAGGCCTATCGAAGCCGGGGACACGAGCTTATCGTCATAGATGGGGGCAGCCTTGATGACACTGTGCAACTGACTACGGGCCTGGTAGATAGCGGCGAAAGCGGCGAGAGCGGGCGGAGCAGGCAGATGAATCAGGGGGCCGCTAGTGCCAGGGGAGATGTGCTGCTATTCCTCCACGCCGATACGGAGCTGCCTGAGGATGCAGATGGTCTGATTATAGAGGCTCTTGCCGAGCAGGGCAGCCGCTGGGGCTGGTTCGACGTGCGCCTCAGCAATTCAGGGCTTCCGTACCGTATGGTAGGGGGGATGATGAACCTGCGCTCGCGGCTCACCTCGGTGTGCACGGGGGATCAGGCCCTGTTCGTCGAGAGGGCGCTATTTGAGGAGCTTGGTGGCTTTCCAGCGCTGGAACTGATGGAGGATATCGCTCTGAGCAAGGCTCTGCGACGCGCGACGAAGGCAGAGGCTAGGCCAGCGCGGCCCGATGGCGTAGCAGTCACCTCGAGCAGGCGATGGGAGCAGAATGGACTGCTGACCACGATACTGCTGATGTGGAAGCTGCGATTGCTCTATTTCTTCGGTATGAAGCCCTCAAATCTTGTCAGGATGTACTATCCACGCCATGACTGAGCGGGCATCTTCAATTTCCCAATTGCACCCTCGAATCGCCGTCTTCGCCCGGGAACCGCTCCTTGGCCATGTTAAATCTCGCCTGGCCGAGGAGATCGGTGAGGCCTCAGCGCTGGTTGTGTACAGGGCGATGCTGGCTAGAGTGACTGGGCTGCTAGGCAGCGCTGATATTGCAGATTGGGATCTGTGGGTAACTTCGAATATATTTCATAAAGACTTTATAACCAATTGTAATAAAACAAATATATATATTCAGGAGGGCGCAGATCTAGGTGCCAAGATGAGCCGGACCATAGAGCTTACACTGCAGCGTGAGGATGCGAATGCAGCGGTAGTGATAGGCACGGACTGCCCGGCGCTGACTGCCGACTATCTGCAGAAAGCCCTGGATGCCCTGAGCTCGGGCGTCGATGTGGTGCTGGGGCCTGCGGAGGACGGGGGCTATGTGCTGATTGGCATGGGTCAGCCTCATTCGACGCTGTTTTCTACTATCGATTGGGGTACGGACCGGGTAATGGCTCAGACACTGGAGGCTATAGGCGCTTGTGGCCTGAGTTATCAGTTGCTGGACACACTATGGGACGTCGATAGGCCTGAAGACCTGCAGCGGCTGCGGCTATTGAACCCGCCGTTAGACTGGGATGGGGGATAGGAAGGGCCTGGTTACTTGAAACAGGAGTTGGTTGAAGACCCGATCAACAGGTAGATAGGTAGTGGTATAGCTAGATAATTAGTTAGATAGTTAGTTATTTAGATAGACAGACAGTTATATAGATCGATAGAAAGCAACCTAGATTGGAAGATAGTCTAGAGAGTCTCGATTGATAGATAGGGCATCAGTCCCTATCAAGAGAGGCTTCCAGCTCCATCAGCTTTTCAGCTAGCCGCTCGGAGTCTACTTTATAGTCCCCATTGACGATGCGGCGATGCAGGGATACGACCTTGGTGGCATTGATCGTAGGCAGTTCGTCCAGAGCCGCACGCAGCTCATCCAGATCTATAACAGGCTCAACCTGCTGCTTATCTCTCTGCAGGCTGGTGACCACCGATCTCACTGTTTCTTGATTCAATCTCTGCTCGTTGCCAGAGGTCTTGGATGTAGGAGTCTCTTTTTTCACAGGCGCAATTCTTCTCAATCCCTGATGGTAGCGGTTATTTCCCTAATCAATATCGTCTAGTAAGGCGGTTGGGTGTCTTAGAGGCGTGCTCTACTCACCACTACCTGGGTCTGTCTACTGGCCGAATCTTAGTCTAATTCCGGGCTGGATCAGCTGCGGGTCTATCCTATAACGACAGCTGAATTGATATCTTTAAGAGGGCTAACGAAGCGGCTACGGGCAGGATCGACGGGCGTCTGATTCGTTAAAATACTCTATAACTTATTGAAAAAAATCAAGATTTTATTCGGCGAAGAACTGTTGGGCCTGCTGCTTTTGATTCCAGCGAAGTGTTCACTACGGCTTAATCGTAGAAAATTCCATGGCCATTTTTCGCAAAAATTGTTGAATAAATTTTCATTTCTATGCGCTGGATGTCTGTAGGCGAAGGCGCTAGCCTCTAAATCGCTAAGGATTGTGGGAGTGGTTTTAGGTGGGAGCGATCACAGCATTTCCATAGGCCTCGATGAACTCACTCGGCAATCTTGTCGCCTTGCCACTGCTGAGTGTCACGCAGATTACTTGCCAGTGGCCGCGCAGCACGGTCTTACCCGTGGCGAAGTTAATCATCTGAAAGCGTCGCTCCATGCGCAGCTTCCTATCGCAGGCGGTTATCCAGGTGCCGATTCGCAACGCCTCATTCTCGAAGGTGGGTAGGCAGTACTCGTAGCTCGCCTTGCGGATGGCTACGCCGCGATCCAGTCGTTGATAGTCAGCAACCGTTAGGCCCAGAGACTGAGAATGACTCCACGCGCATTGCTCGCACCACACCACATAACAGGCGTTATTCGCATGGCCCATGCCGTCTATATCTGACTCGGCTACCTGAATTGTGTGCAGATGGGGGTTGGGAAAGTCCCAATCGAATTGCGGATTTGTCATGTTCTCGTCATGTTCCCGTTTCTTATTGGGTCTCAATGCGACCATTATTCCACACTTAGTTGAGATTCGATCACGCCATATTGGTTCAGGCATTAGGCTTTAGCTGACCGGGGTGGCATTTCCACGACTTTTTGAGAGCCCTGTCACAAATGCCCTGTGATGTGGGTCGCGGCGGTGAAACAGGCGGTGGGCTATGCTGACAAGTCTAAACCCCAATAATTGTGGGAAAACGGAAATCGGCTCTAAAAGTTGCTCAGTAATCAAGCGGAGACTGGTTTACAAGGCCCTTCTGGGGCGCTGCCTCATATATTCACCCACTTCTACCCGTAGTTTTTATCGACTTTTGGAGCAGTCAACATCACTCTCAAAGCCAGAGTACGTCATGTCCGGTTCCCGCGGGGGCAGCTAGAGTGTGGATCAAGGATGACTGAAGAATGGCTTAAGGACTACTTAAGGTGACTCAAGATAGTAGAGTGATTTATGTGTTCTTTCAGCGTGATCGCGATTAGCTGGCTACAGGCAGAATGATTTGTAAGCATAGTCCTTAGCGGCAGACTGGACTGTACTTGTATTCAGGGTTAGCGGCGATAGCTTTTAAGCTTGCAGAAAGTGTACACAGCAAAGTAACAAAGAGAATAATATGCATGCTGTAATCGAAAATTCAGATTCGGGCTTCTTCCAGTATTGGGATAGGTTAGTTGCAAATGATCCGGTACAAAACCCGATCTACATGCAGCAGCGCGCAGACTCGCTAAAAATCAAAGACAGCGCTGCTCAGTTTACCGATCGGTCTTTTCTGGTCATGGCGGCAGAAGAGCCCGTGTTTGGCTGCAGCCTTACTCTGCACCTCGATGAGCAGGGCAGGAAATGTATCGGTTACTTTGGCCGCGAAGCCTCTAGCTATATTAATCAATCCTCGATACAGGCCCCAACAAACAATTTTCGACCAGAAGCTGTGCGATTGCTGCAGGCGCACATCGGTCAGCTCATCGAAGAGATTCAACCTTACTCTATAGAATATTTGGATCCGGTGTGTTGTGGAGTGATGTCTCCCATAACACAGGTGCTGCTCAATCACGGTGGCAGGCCGGTTCCGCAGCGATCGCAGCTTATAGATATTTCTATCCCCGAGCGCGAGCTCTATCGCAATATGTCCAAGAGCTGTCGTGGCATGGTTGAGTGGGGAAGGCGGCATCTGGATATAGAGATCGTCCATGGCGATTGCTTCGATGTTTCGACTAACGAGCATTCTGTTAGCAGCAATCTAGAAAAAGTTTTTACCGACAACGATAAATTTATCTATGAGTCGTTTGTAAAAAGAGGGAACGGATTCTTAGTGCAGGGCCGCTATAGGAACGAGTTGGCTGCCAGCAGTTTATTCGTTCACAACAAGAAGACTTGTCATCAGGTGTTTGCAGAAAATAAATCCGGCTCTTTAGACCGTCCGGTACTGCATGCTTTGATCTGGGAGGCAATGCTTCACAGCAAGGGCGCTAGTTGCAGTCAATTCGATTTTGCTGGCACCGCTATTTGGGCTTCGAGCAAAAACACGCTAAGACCCGAAGATTTTAACGCATCGAGTTTCGGTGGCGAGCGCCATGTTCAATTAAGAATTACCCTCAAGCACACAGCCGACTGATCGGCTGTTGCTGTTCTTCCGCCTATCCCTATCCCGCAAGCAACGTCTTGCTTTGGATTTCTTCCCTGACGATTAGCTCAGAATACCCGGCGCGGGCGTTTGACTAATGCCGGTTGAGCGGGTCTAATTGAGTGACATGCAGCGCAAAATCCATCCTCTAATTCTCGGACTAGAATCGATCATAAATGATTGAAAACGCCCAAATTCTTCTAATCGCGGATAACCAAGACTCGAGCAAACACCTGGAAACCGTTCTCGAGTTTCTGGGGGAGTCGATTACCGTCTGCAATAGTGCGGCCTGGGTGAAGCAGGTAGAAGAGAGCGCTTTTAAGAGTTCGCAGTTCTGTGCGGCGATCGTTGCCCAGTGCGATAAGCGAGACTCGGTCGCGGTGATTCAGGAACTTCACGCCTGGGAGAAAGGCCTGCCTTTCATTCTGGTAGGCGAACATAGTCTGGAGAAGATTACAGATTCACAATTGCTAGCCTGCATTACTGCCCAATTGCCAGAGCGCTTGAATTATCAACCACTGCTGGATGCCCTGCATAAGGCAAAACTGTTTCATGAACACTTCAATCGGCTGCGCGATTTTGATGGCGTGCGCGATTTTACGATGTTTCGAAGTCTTGTTGGTGAAAGCGACGCCCTGCAGAAAGTGCGTTATATGATGGGGCAGGTTGCCAGTAAGGAAGTGAGTGTCCTGATCACCGGGGAGTCGGGTACCGGTAAAGAGGTGGTTGCGAGAAATTTACACCTGAACTCGAATCGCTCGGACAAGCCCTTCATTCCCATTAACTGTGGCGCGATACCGCGGGAGCTTTTAGAAAGCGAATTGTTCGGTCATGAGAAAGGCGCCTTCACCGGTGCTATTGCCGCGCGGGCGGGGCGCTTCGAACTGGCCGATGGTGGCACGCTCTTTCTCGATGAGATTGGTGACATGCCACTTAGCATGCAGGTGAAGCTGTTACGAGTTCTGCAGGAGCGCAGCTTCGAGCGAGTGGGCGGGGTGAACACGCTGCAGTCCGATGTCAGGATTCTGGCGGCGACTCACAAAGACCTGGAAGAGATGATAGCGAGCGGCGAGTTTAGGCAGGATCTCTACTACCGAATTAATGTGTTTCCAATCGAGATGCCATCCCTGCGCGAGCGTCCCGAAGACATACCCCTGTTACTCAACGAATTGATCACCATCATGGAATCGGAGAGCCGCGGCTCGGTGCGTTTTAATTCCGCCGCCATCAATACGCTGCGTGACTACGATTGGCCGGGCAATGTACGAGAGCTGGCAAATCTTGTCGAGCGCATGGCCATTCTCTATCCCCATGGCATAGTCGGGGTTGGAGATTTACCAGAAAAATTCCGACAGAAAGTGGATGCCATGTTAGCCGGCGGTTCGCCAGTTTCTTCTGACCAACCCCCGCAGGATTCTAGCGTGGTTCCTCTGCCCAGATGCTCGGCGCAGTTCGAGGCAGCAGCGGCTGACTCAACCAACGGACTGTTACCCTTAAGCGGTATAGATCTAAAAGAGTATCTTTCCAACTTAGAGAAGGATCTTATCGAGAAGGCGCTAAGCGATAGCGGCGGTATCGTGGCGCGGGCCGCCGACAGGCTGCAGCTTGGCAGAACCACCCTGGTTGAGAAGATGCGAAAGTATAATCTGCAGAAATCCCAAGAGTTGGATGCTCAGCAGCAGTCTGAGCTCGGCGAAGATGAGGGAGCAGGTGAAGGTAAAGGAGCAGGAGGCAGAGAAGGAGACAACGAAGTAGACAGCGAAGCAGATGTCATCGACGGGAATAAGACTGCCTCAAACCAGGCTAGTCATTAGCCTCAATCTCCACGCCCCCTAACACCGCGGATTTCAATTCCAGTTCGATGCGCAGGCCAGAGTTGTTTAGCTGCTCCATGCGCACCAGTAGAAAATTCCAATCTGTAGCAAGCCAGATCTCGGTGACTCGCTCATCCGAGGCGTCCCGCACC
>CAJQHM010000070.1 GCA_905478195.1 uncultured Pseudomonadales bacterium | reverse complement strand
TTCATCGAGAAGGGCATGGACGTCCCTTGTTGAGCTCTTGTAGTCGGCGTCACCGCGTGAAGCCGCTTCGAAGTCGAAATAGAAAGTGGGCAAGTCGATGATACCAATTTTGTACATATCGCCGTTGTAGCTTAACTCGATCACTTCTTTCTTCGCCGATTGATCTTCGAGCTTAACGGTGTCGCGAGTGATACTGACAACTGTCGCATTTGATTCGCTTACAGCATCTACCGGAATCACATTAAGACGAACTACAGTACCTTTCTCGCCGCGAATTTGTGCGACCACATCGTCTAGCCTCATGCCTACGACATCCTGCAGTTCGCCATCTACGCCCTGGCCGATAGCAATAATGCGATCACCAGCTTGTAAGTCACTACCCCGTTCAGCAGGGCCGCCCTTAATGAGCTCTGCTACCTTCGTATACTCTTCCTCGGTAGTCAGTTGTGCGCCTATGCCTTGCAGAGAAAGGGACAGACCCATGTTGAAGTTTTCAGAATCACGGGGTGAAAAATAAGAAGTGTGAGGATCTACAGCCGTGGCTATGGTTGCCATATAGGTCTGAAAAATATCCTTGTCGTTAGTCTTGGCTATTTGGCTTAGCTGATTACGGTAACGCTTGCCGAGCTTCTCTTTGATTTCTTCATTGTCATCACCTGTCAATTTCAGGCTCAGGACACTGTTCTTGACCCTGAGACGCCATAGTTCATCTAGTTCTGCCAGCGATGCAGCATAGGGGGCGTCTTCACGATCGATGATGATGGACTCGTCTATAGTAAAGTCCATCTCGTCAATGTGGTTCTCTACGCGATTTACGGCGTAAATCATGCGCTCGAGGATGCGCTTATAGTAGACATTATATATTTCGAAACCGGGCTCGACACTGCCGCTCTCGAGGCTATTGTCCAGAGTATAGCGGTAGCCGCTAAGGCGATTTATATCTTCATCGAGAAAATACAGCTTGGAGCCATCAAGAGAGTCGATATAGCTATCGAACACGGTGGAGGAGAAATTATCATCAATGCTAACCGAGGAATAATGCTTGGTTTCTAACTCGTTCAATAGATTTAACGCGGTTTCACCATGAATGGGCTGGCTCTCAAGGGGGGTATACAAGGCATCTATATCGAGAACAGTGTTCAGCTGACTGGGTTCTTCCTGCGCAGCTAACGTCGATGCAAAGAGGATAGAGCATGCCGTGACAGCGGTTTTTAGCATGAATCGATTTCGTTTCAATCTTGGTGAACTGTTATTCATAAGTCTCCACTGAGTATCTTGCAACTGTGTATCTTAAATTTTGCTTTCTCGCGAGATGATATAGCCAACTGGCGAACGGGCTCCAGACCCATTTATGTATCTAGAGACTAAGCGAAATTAGTCCGCGTGAGAAGACCTTTCACGCCTAATATGGGTCTAGAAAATGTCCAGATTCAGCGGCAGGGTTTCTAAAGCTTATTTTGCCGCTATTTAATGAGTTTCTGTCGAGCAGATGCGTGTCTCTCCGCCCGTTCCACATCGATGTATCTATCGGTGATAGCGCTGGAGCCATGTCCCGCATCATCTCTCACATGCTCTCGAGGCCTATGCTTTACATCCTCAGATATCCCGGTGTGTCGAAGCCAGTGGACGGTAGCGGCACCGAGCCGCTCTGCGTCCTCAAGGAAGCCATTGGCGCGCATCTTATCGGCTGCAGCATCGAAGCATTTCTGCACTATGCCACGAATTTGACGCGTACTACTTATGCCACCTTTGCCGCGGGTCTTGTGGATTAAAGGGGTTGCCTCGCCCGGCGCGGGGAGACTGGGGAGGCCCCGTGATAGCCGGTAGCGCTTAAGTGCCTCCAGCATGGCGTCGCTAACCGAAATCTCACGCTCCTTATTGCCTTTACCCACAGTCAGAAACCACCAATTTCCTTCTTGATCGGCCTGAAAATGGCCCATCTGGGGCTGCCATCGACTCGTATCAACCAATTCGGAAATTCGCAAATACATCGCATAAAGGGCATTCATAATAAATAGCGTACGCTCGTGAACCGGAGGTTGTTCCGCCGCCATCTGCTCGGCCGTCTCTATCACGAAATCCCATTGCAGCGGTGAAAGCCGTCGTATCTTGCCTTGGCTCTGCTGCTTGCGCAGGAACTTACTCTTCTGGCGTATCTGAGAAACTGGATTAGCGGAGATGTGGCCCTCTTGAATGAGAAAGTTAAAGAAGCTACTGAGCACGCTGAACAGCGACTGCAGCGCCGCTTGGGACACGACAAACTCTCCGCCGGTTTGGACATAGGGACGCCATTCGGTATTTGGGACACGCTCGCCCTGTCGCAGCAGAAACCGCGGGACATTCTTGTCCCCAACCCAATTATTGGGAGGCTGCTTGGCGAATTCGATGTAAGCTTCAATATCTTCTCTAACTATCTGTTTTAAATTCTTTTTCGCGATTATTAGACACCAGTGCAGAAAGTGCTCGATTTCACGTCTATAGGTACTAAAGGTATCGGGGCTGCCACGATAGCTGAAGATAAACTCTGCCGCATACTGATAATCGTCTACGGCGTCCTGGGAGGCATCAAGCGATAGATGTTTCAGCGAAGTAACAGGCTGCTTAAAGGGATTCGGCATTTCCTCGAGGGTATCGAAGAAGGCGGGCGGACAGTTTGCATTAGACATTAGCTTGTTGCTTCAATAGGTTGTTTCAGTTGTAGTTTAGCGCAATAAAATATCAGTAGCACTTAGGCGGATTTAGCTGCTTAGCTATTGAATTGTCGAATGTTTTTCTTCTCTATAGTTTAAGTCGGTGCATTCCCGACTTACTTGATAGCTCAGGCCTAAGATCACCTCGCTTTTCCTAATTGGCAAGGGCGTTTCCTGATTGTACAATCAGCGTTATATAAACAGGTATACAACGGTATTTCCTAGATTGATCACGGCCAACAGATACACACTAGTAGCAATATTTGTAATGAATCTATCCTCAGCGGCATACGCGGATAGGCTTAATGTGGCCGTGGCCTCTAACTTTGCTGCGCCAATGGAGGAGATCAAGAAGGCTTTCGAGTCGGGCTCAAACCATGAACTGGTCATTATTCGGGGCTCCAGCGGCAAACACTATGCCCAGATTCGAAATGGAGCGCCATTCGATGTGTTCCTTTCCGCCGACCAGGCTAGACCACTGCGCTTAATGGAGGAGGGCATAGGTATTCCCGGCACTCTTGGGACATACGCCATGGGCCGTCTGGCGTTGTGGAGTAGAGAAGAGGACCTCGAGCTCGGAAAAGAATATCTATTAAATACAGCAAATTACGAGACACTTGCAATAGCGAACCCACGTTTAGCACCCTATGGGCAGGCAGCTAACGAGGTGCTGGACGCTATAGGCCTGGAAGCAGGCGTGAACAACAGAATGGTCATGGGGGAAAATATCGCCCAAACCTTTCAGTTCGTCTACAGCGGTAATGCGGATATAGGTCTAGTCGCCTATTCACAGACTCTCTCCCCAACAGTTCGAGGCCGAGGCTCGTCCTGGCTGGTCCCTAGCGAGCTTCATCAAGACATACGGCAAGATATGGTATTGCTCAAGGACTCGCTTGCTGCGAGGGAATTCGCTGCCTTTATGAACAGCGACGCGGTACGGGATATTTTCATAAGCCAGGGCTACGTTTTAAGTGATGGTCGATAAAAATGCTTCAGCACTATGATATTACAGCTTTATTTATCACCCTAAGGCTTGCGGCAACGACTACCTTGATCCTGCTTGTCGTCGGAACCCCCATAGCCTGGTGGCTGGCAAACACCCGCTCCCGACTGCGCAGCCCAATCGAAGCTATTATTGCCTTGCCCCTGGTGCTTCCTCCAACAGTGCTTGGCTTTTATCTGCTACTGGCATTCAGCCCTGACAGCCCCCTAGGCGGAGCTGTAGCATCACTTGGGCTGCCTTCGCTGGCATTTTCTTTTACAGGGCTAGTACTTGGATCCGTTATCTACTCCATGCCCTTCGTGGTTCAGCCCCTACAGAATAGTTTTGTCAGTCTAGGCAAGCGCCCTCTGGAGGTTGCAGCCACACTAGGAGCCTCGATCTTTGACCGTTTTATCAGCGTAGTGCTGCCACTGTCTAAAATGGGCTACCTTACGGCTGCGGTTTTAGGTTTTGCCCACACCCTTGGCGAGTTTGGTGTCGTGCTGATGATTGGCGGCAATATTCCCGGTGAGACACAGGTGCTCTCAATCGCCATCTACGACCATGTGGAAGCCCTGGAATACAGCCAGGCCCACTGGCTGGCCGGAGGCTTATTAATAAGCTCTTTCCTAGTATTGTTAATGATTTATGGCATGAATCGACGAATTCACTTGATGAAGACATCATGATTGACGTCGAATTACTTCTACAGCGCTCTGAGTTCCAGCTGAATACCAAATTCAGCGTGCCCAGTCGTGGCGTTACTGCCGTCTTCGGCCCCTCGGGCTGCGGCAAGACAACGTTGTTGCGAGCTATAGCCGGGCTAGAGCCGGATGCGGTGGGGAGCCTAGAGGTGAATGGGCAGCATTGGCAGACACCCCACGAGCGCCTTCCAGTGGAGGCAAGAAGGGTAGGTCTGGTATTTCAACATCCGAGCCTATTCCCACACCTTACTGTCGAGGAGAACCTGCTTTACGGCAGAAAGCGCTTGGAGAAAGCGACTAATCCCTATGATTTAAAGGAATTAATTCTTATTCTCGGCATTGAGGAATTGCTTAATCGTCACCCCGACAGCCTATCTGGCGGTGAGCTGCAACGAGTAGCCCTAGGCAGGGCCTTGCTAGCGGAGCCGAAGCTATTACTCATGGATGAGCCCCTTTCGATGCTAGACCAAGCAAGCAGAGAGACTCTCATCCAGCTTCTCGAGAATTTCCTGCAACAACTTGATATACCGATCTTTTATGTTACTCATTCGAGTGAAGAGGTGGCCCGCTTGGCGGACAATTTGGTACTGCTGTCCAGAGGAGACGTAACCGCTTGCGGGCCAACAGCAACGGTTCTGGCCTCTCTGGACAGCGAATTAAGCTGCAGTGAAAGCGCATTCAGTGTGCTTCAGGGTGAGATCTCCAGTAAGGAACTGTCTGGCTTGCTCTGCATCGAATGCAGTGACGGTATCGATCTAAAGGTACCGGCATCCGAGAGCATGGTTGCCAAGCACTACCCTCTGGGCAGAGCCGTTAGGCTGCGCATTCGTGCCCGAGACGTAAGTATCTGTCTAGAGCGGCCCCAGCAGAGCAGTATTCTAAATATCCTGCCAGCTGTGATAGCGGAGATTTCTACCTCAAGTGACAGCGGCAGCAGGCTGATCAGGCTGGACATTGCAGGCATGCACGTCCTATCGAAGATCTCGGAATATTCGGTGCAACAGCTGGGGTTGCACGCGAAGCAGGTTGTGTTCGCCCAAATAAAATCTGCATCACTTGTTTAATTAAATCTTAAATACAATAGAGTAGATGTTTACTTAAAAGTATTTTTCCACTTTTCGGTCTCCAGCAGAAACACTCAAACAAGCAGCCGCAGACGCCTCAACTAGGCGAGCATCAGGATCACACTGGAAGCCTTGAACAAGGCTGTAATAGGCATTCCCTCTGCAAGGGACAGGCTATCTGCGCTGTTGTTAGTAATCACAGCGCTGAGAGTCTTGCCACCAGTGAGATCTATAGACACATCCGCGTTGACTGCACCCCGGTCTAGCTTGAGCAGGGTTCCACTGAGCACATTGCGTGCACTCACTCGCAGTCCGTCGCCAACTGCGAGAGTTACAGAAGAAGCCTTTATCATCGCTACAACTGGAACCCCCACATCAAGCCCCATCTCGCGCCTGCTTTGTTCGGTGACCATGGCGACTATCTGCTGCTCAGGAGAGATGCGGATCTCTAACTCTGTATTTACTGAGCCTATCTCTATATTCGAAATGCTTCCCAGGAACTGATTACGAGCACTTGATTGTAAGAGGGTGCTTTTCATGAAATTTGATACATCGTCCAGTGAATTGAGCTGCTGATTCAGGTTTTTCAAAAATAGATTATGTTGTTCCTGTAACTGCTTAAAACCATTAAGCATTTTCTCCCCATAGGAAGTTAGAATTGAGCCGCCACCTTTGTTTCCGCCAGCGCTTCTGGCAATAACTGGCTGCTCGGAGAGATTATTGATTCGCTCCAGCCTATCCCAGGCAGTTTTGTAGCTAATTCCAGCAATCTTGGCGGCGGCAGTAATCGAACCTGTATCAGTTATGGCCTGGAGCAAATCCATCTGATCCAGCATCAGCCGCTTTGACGTGGTTTCCGTTAACCAAATTTGACCCTCGAGATTTGCCAAGAGCTAGTCCTTTTTATAGAGACACCCATTATGCCCTAAATATAAGCACAACCAAGCAAAGAGGAGGAAGGGGAGGGTCGCTTTTACAGAGGCCTTCGCTTGATGTAGATTAATCAGTGTCAGTGTCAGCAAATGAACCGATCTCTACTGCTTAGCTGCAAGGGACAACTATTTTCCCGAAACGCATGGGAACCTAGTGACAGGAAAAGGGTGCCGTTGCTAATCTGCGCTACCGTTCTCTATTAGCTTTGCCATCGAACAAGATAGGGTGTTCAGAACAACTATTACACAGCGCCGAAGATTAACTTCAAGGCTAAACTGGAGCACCTATACGAATGGTTCTTGCGCGAAGGCGGCTGCACTCTATCTGAAATACGGGTCTGCGCTGGGGGAACTGGGCGGCAAGATTCTGAAAAGGAACAACAATTTTATAAAAATATATAAATTAATATTCATTAATAACAGAGTGTTATACTCTAAAAGCGAAGTAAATATTTATATTAGTGGCTTATATGTCAATTCGTAGGGTCAGAGCATGCCTGATTGCAGCCAGTGCGGCACTCTTAGTCTCCTGCAGCAGCACTCCCAATGGGGGTGATTTTAGGAAAATGTCGCCGGCTGAATTAATTGCCTACAATCGCACAGTTGAATTTTGGGATCAGGTTTACTGCGCTGATGAAATCCGGGCTGGTACGCACATCCGGCGGCGTTACTGTGAGACATACATTGAGCTTCAGGACCGCCTCACTAATGCTGCCAGCTCCCTCAATGTGTTGAGTACGACCAGGATCTATTAGCCTGACGCGGCTCTGTCGACCTGCCTGCTATCTGGGTATTTGTGCTTCAGAGGAAAAATTACAAATAATAAGTAAGCAACTGTAAATAAGCAGTATTTGCAACTTCGAATTTATGGCTAAGGACTCTAAATGAAAGATACCAGAGCTCAGGTTTTCTTAACTCTAAGCCTAATTGGTTTATCGAATTGTAGCGGCCTGGACAATACGATCACAGATCCAGTTCAATGGTGGGCCATTAATGGCTGGGACAGCGCTGTAACTATCGAGCTTTACGACAACAACTGTAGTCGCCATTTGAGAGATATCAGCTTCAAATCACACGAGGAGATTAAAGTAATTTCCTGTGGTGATGGGCAGGGGCGGGCAAACGTACGTTTCCGGAGAGAAGGCTACGCATCTAGACAAGATTCCTGGAGCCGCGATACGGCCGTTCGATTGAATCAGCGCACCATCGTACGTTAAATCCAAAGAACCAATGATAACTTATTGTAAATAATGCTAATTTTAGAAAAAGCAAAATAGTAGAGCTACATTCTATTTGCCCACCGAGCTCATTTTAGTATGCGCGGGTGTCCCCCAAGAGCTCCGCAAATTCCTTGCTCCCAATAAACTGCAGCATTACCGTATTCTACTTTTTCCAGCTTTAAGAGGGAGTGGTTTACCCGAACCTCATCCGGCAGACACCGTGATGGCATGTCATGCTTGGGAATCCCACTAACTTCATATATACTGAAACTCGTGGTAAGTTGCCGCTTTATTATGCCTGTATAAGTAAAAAGCAAAGATACTAAAGCAGGTAGATGGAATGTCTAACTATGTTTCGGAAATAATGAGCCGCGATTTGACCATGGTCTCAGTGGATACAAATGTAGAGCGAGCGGAACAGCAGATGCTAAAGCGAAACAGGCGCTGCGTTCCTGTGGTGGACGATCAAAGGAACATCTTTGGTGTGCTAGGTTATAGCGATATTGTTAAGCACCGCCAGAATCAAGGCAATCTTAGAAGTACTACGGTTTGGGAAATTTGCTCTCATATCGTTTTTTCAGTAACACTAATGGCGACCTTAGAGACTGTCGTCGATGTTATGGTCGAAAACAGTGTGCATCACGTGTTGGTTTTGGAGGGAAAAGAAGTAAGAGGTATCGTGTCTATTATGGATTTATTGCAACTGTATCGCAGCAAGCTTGTTTCACCCGACGCCAGGAAAGAAGCCACAGCTGATTCGCCTCAGGCTATCACGGGCACAGATGGCATCTACAGGCTCTAATTGGGCCGGCCATATTGACTGTCATCTATTGAGCGAATAACCGAGCCTGTCTTTCCAAGCACATCATCTCTTTAAAATATTCAATCGCTCATCACTGTGCTAATTTTCACTCTACTCTCCGTGGGATTTGCGCTGACGCATGCTTGTTCAAGCCAGAACTCGTAGATCTCTTGCTATGGGCTCAATTGGGAACAGGGGGGGCAGGGAAGGGTCTCTCTACGCCTATCTATATAATACTAATGTATAATAAACATAAAGTTAGGCGCTCCTCTTATGAAAAAAGCTGAAGACTACTTGTTGTTAATGGGCGTGCCCGGCTCACCCTATACACGAAAAATGCTGTCCTTGCTTCGCTACCGCCGGATACCCTATAGGCTATTACCAGGTGGTAGAAAGGTAGCCGCTGACACGCGTCGCTTCCCGGCGCGGCCGCAGCCAAGAGTGCGGCTGCTGCCTACATTCTATTTAAAGGACGAGAACGGCGTAGAGCAGGCAGTTTGCGACAGCACGCCGCTTATTCGTCAATTCGAAGAACAGTTCGAGGGTCGCTCGGTTATACCAAGCAATCCTGGGCTGAGATTTATTGACTACCTCATTGAAGACTACGCCGACGAATGGCTAACTAAGGCTATGTTTCATTACCGCTGGAGTTATGCGCCAGACATCTATAAAGCAGGGCAGATGCTGGCTCGATGGAACAACAACACGGCGGACGAAGACGATATCGCCGAACAGTCCAAAATCATTACCCAGCGGCAGATATCTCGCCTGAGTTATGTGGGCTCTAATGCCCTCACCCGGACCACAATTGAGAAAAGCTTCACTCTATTTTTAAATAAGCTAGATAAGCATCTTAATTCATTGTCTTTTATTCTAGGAAAACGGCCGTCTGCATGTGACTTTGCAATCTACGGACAACTTACGGCTATGGCGTTGTTTGACCCTACGCCCGCACAGATCATCATCGAGACTGCGCCACGAGTATATGCATGGACGGAATCTATGGAAGACCTTTCCGGTTACGAGAGCTTCGATGATGATTGGATGGTTCTTGAATGCCTGCCAGAAACCTTAGTTGCGCTATTAGAAGAGATAGGGCGCCTGTACCTGCCATATTTAGTGGCAAACGATGTTGCCGTGCGAGCAGGGGCCGATACGCTGGAAACACAACTAGATGGACAAGTATGGACACAAAACCCGTTTCCTTATCAGAGCAAGTGTCTGTGTTGGATTAAGGAGGGCTTCGCTGATTTATCCGAGCAAGATGCTAATCTGCTTAGAACACAGCTGCGGCACACCGGCATCATAGAATTGTTAGCTTAGGGACTATGTGAATTGGCTGAAACTATCTGTTCGTTGGTGTTTCAGCATTGTGTGAATTCAGGAAAAGTAGGCTGGTGCAAGGACCCGGACATCCTTCCTTTCTATTTCCGGTAATCTTTATTACCGGAAATAGTGAGATAAGCCCGTTTAGGGTAGATACCGGCCCAGATCACTGTTATCAACTACTCTGCCTCTATAGCCGAGCTAAGAACTGTCTTTTCTGGTTCGCATGGTGACGAACTCTTCGGCCAATGTCGGATGAATACCAATGGTCCTATCGAAGTCTGCTTTGGTAGCGCCGCAGTTAATGGCAACGGCAAATCCCTGAACAATCTCTCCGGCGTCGGCTGCAACCAAATGCAGCCCAAGCGCTTTATCAGACTGCCGGTCGACGATGAGTTTGACCATCGAGCGCTCGTCACGTCCGCTTAGCGTGTGTTTTAGCGGTGTAAACTGACTCTCATACACATCAACCTCGATTCCAGCCGCTATGGCGTCTTGCTCCGATAGACCGACCGTGGCTATGTTGGGATGACAGAAAACGGCTGTAGCGATGTTCTTATAGTCCAAAGCAGCCGTATCACCGGAAAACAATGCCCTGGAGACGATCTGGCCCTCGGCCAAGGCGACGGGTGTTAGTGCAACGCGGTCGATGACGTCACCCACGGCATAGATGCTGGGCTCATCTGTTTGAAAATGATCATTTACCTTAATAGCGCCGTTTGTGCTTAGTTTGACCGCTACTGTGTCCAGACCCAGATCGTCGGTGAGCGGAACACGACCCGTAGCCGCAATCACCATGCCACAGCAAACTTTAGAGCCAGACTCAAGTAACACGCTCATCTTATTGTATTTATTAGTTATTTCTACAATATCTTCCTGCAGATGAAGATCTAATGACTTGGACATTTCGGCAGTGATGAAGCGCCTGACATCCTCATCGAAGCCCCGTAATAACTGATCTCCCCGATAAATCAGACTGGTTTTACAGCCTAGTTTGCTGAAGATGCTAGCAAACTCTACGGCGATATAGCCGCCACCCATAACCACGATCTCTTCGGGCAAGCTCTCCATAGCAAAGACATCGTTGGACGTGGAAACGAATTGGCTGCCTGGAAACTCAGGCACCCAGGGCCAGCCTCCTACAGCGATGAGTATGTGCTTGGCGGTGATATCCCTGCCATCTACGCGAACCTGGTTCGGGCCACTTATGCGCGCACGCGCCTCGAAGATATCAACATCATTTGATTCAAGTATATTTTCATATATTCCATTTAAGCGTTTGATCTCACGGTCTTTATTCGCTTTTAGGCTCGCCCAGTCGAAGCGCAAATTGTCGAATTGCCAGCCAAAACCCCTGCTGTCTTCGAAGTCATCGAAGAAATGCGCTCCGTAGCTGTATAGCTTCTTTGGCACACAGCCTACATTCACGCAGGTGCCACCAAAATATCTTTCTTCGGCGACTGCGACCTTGGCGCCCAAACTTGCTGCTATACGAGAGGCTCGAACGCCCCCTGACCCTGCACCAATAACGAATAAATCATAATCAAATGTATCCAAGTTCCTGTATCCTTTTATTCCTTGTTCCAACCATAGCGGCAATGCCAAAGCCAGACAGCATTATGCCTCAGCAGCTCCAGCGAGAGTATTCAGACCCGCAATGCAGGCGAATTTATTCGACACGAATGACAGTAGCAAAGACCCGATAAGACACCCGTTGGGTGATGCCGAGCTACTCGAATTTCTCCATCTATTCAGCCCTACTGAGGCTGACCAAATCTTGGCGACGCTCATTCAGGACATACCCTGGCAGCAGGAATACTTGAAGATCGCTGGCCGGCTTCGAGCGGTACCGCGGCTTCAATGCTGGATGGGTGACCATGGCAGCCATTACGGTTATTCCGGTGTGAGGCTCAGCCCCTGCCCGTGGAATAAAACCGTCAAGTCTATCCTCGCTCGCGTAAGTGAGCTAAGTGGTAGTCCATTTAACTCGGTACTCATTAATTACTATCGTAACGGCCAGGATAGTGTTGCCTGGCATGCTGATGATGAGAGAGAACTAGGCGAGGCGCCAGTTATTGCCTCGGTGAGCCTGGGCGCTGAGAGAATTTTTGAGATGAAAGAGAAAAATAACTCGCCAGCAAAAAAGTATCGACTGCCACTGCGACACGGGAGCTTACTGGTAATGGGCGAAAAAATGCAGCAGCATTGGCTGCATCAATTACCGAAGGTGAAAGATTTGCAAGAGCCACGAATTAATCTCACATTCCGTAATATCATCGCCAGCTGATATTTCCCTCAATAATGGCAAGTAAATTTGCCAAGGCTAGAAGTAATGAGCAACAGGGATCGTTTTGATATCTGCATAATCGGCGCCGGAGTCGTCGGCCTGGCAAGCGCCTATGAACTCGCCAAGAAGTTTTCCAAAAGAAATATCAGCATTGTTGTTCTCGAGCAAGAGCCCAGCTTCGGCCAACACACAAGCAGCCGCAACAGCGAAGTCATACATGCTGGAATCTATTATCCCGAGGCAAGCCTCAAAGCCAAACTCTGCGTGGCAGGTAAAGAGTTGCTCTATGCACATTGTACTCAGTTCGATATTCCTCATAAAAAGATAGGAAAACTAATTATCGCTCAACACTCAGAAATAAGTGCCTTAGAAAAAATCCACAGTGGAGCTGCAAGCAATGGTGTTATGGACCTGCAGTTTCTGGACAAAGCTCAATTGAAAAAATTCGAACCCGAGATAAGCGCTGAGGCCGCGTTGCTTTCTCCATCCACGGGGATTATTGATAGTCATAGCTATATGCAGAGTCTGCTTCATCTAGCTGAAAATCTTGGCGTACAATTTTCTCCCTTTTCTCGTGTGCAGAAAATTCTAGCTAGGGATGAGGGCTTCACTGTTGAATGTCTGCTCGACGAGAATCGCATGCCGGAGGCTTATGCTTTCGATTGCAGCTATCTGATCAATGCCGCAGGATTGAGGGCGCAAGAAATAGCAAAGACCATCGACGCCATGCCAGCAGAGGCTATACCTACCCTCTACTATTGTAAGGGCGACTATTTCGATTACCGAGGAACGAACCCATTCAAACACTTGATCTACCCAATGCCGGAAGCAAATACGGCAGGATTAGGTGTTCATGCGACGATAGACCTAGCCTCGCAACTTAAGTTTGGTCCCGACACTGAATATGTTGATCAGGCGAAATTTGAAATCGAAGTGAACAAGGCAGAAGTATTTGCCAAGGGCATCGCTTCGTATTTTCCTGCCATTAAAGCCGTCGACCTAAAACCTGCCTATGCGGGGATTCGACCCAAACTGGCAGGCCCCGGAGAATCGCCAGCAGACTTTGTAATACAAGAGCACTGCGTCCATGGTCTTCATGGCTTGACGCAGTTGTTCGGCATCGAATCTCCTGGGCTTACTGCTAGCTTAGCTATAGCAAGGCGCATCACTGAGGGTATTGCTATATAAGCGTATAGCTAGCCAGGAATAACCGAGCTTGTCTGCTACAAAGTCTGGGAGCGTTGCGAGCTGTCAGCACCTGTCTCGAGATGCGTGTTCAGCCTTGACTCTATCGCGCAGCGAAGTCGTCGATCAGCCTTGTGAAAATGCAAGCCTAGGCCCCTGCTTTTCCCCTCACGTAAGCTCGCAGGCGTTACCCAGACCACTTTTGCGAGGGTGCAAAACTTTTCTGATGCGTCAAGCAACTGCAGCACCAGACAAACGACGTCATTGAATTGATAGGTCTCTAGCAATTTACTGGTTTTGTCGCCTACGCCTTCAACACTTACTGTGTTTCCTCTGTTTACTATACCCTTACTTCCAGCGGCTGCAACATGAGGCTGTGCAACAAAGATGAAAAGCCCACCATTGTTTAAGAATGGCATATACGACATGTGCAATACACTAAGGCTGTCGATACGGAAAGAGAGTATTCGAGTTTGAGGATGACTATCTGGGTTTATGATGATGACTACGGTCCGTTGTGGTGATGTATTTAGCTACAACCGCTGGACTGTCTAAATGGGATCTAGCTAAGCTCTAACTGACTCCATCGCCAGAGAATAGACTCCATGATTAACTGCGGATTTGGGTTGCTGGCCGAAGCGAGTTGTTTTCTTGCCAGCTCAACTTCTGAATAGAATAAGGCAAGCGAACTGGCTATCGACTGCGTGATCTGTTTATCGTTACTGGGTTTAAGTAGCGTGTACAAGCCTTCAAAGGCCGGGTCGTCATCGCGCAGCTCGCTACCAGTCAGACAGTATTTAATTAGTTTAGACAAGAAGGCTGATAAGTGCAGCAAAACATCTGATTCTCCAATTTTAGGAGTCAGTGCCAGGGCTTGCTGCGTCGATTTTTTGCCTAGCTTCATATCGCAGATGCCCTGTAGAAACTGCGCTCTACCCTCCATCCAATCACCACCGGCTAGCCTTAACGCAGTAAGCGGCCTCATCTCACTGGCTTCGAGAAGCGCTTCAATATTGCTTCCGCCAAGAATAGCTTCCAGCCAGTCTTTAGCGACACTCGCTTTAGGCGTTTGAAAGTTGAGTTTCTGACAGCGACTGCGAACGGTCGCCACTAAGCGGCCAGGATGATCGGAGACAAGAAGCAGATGGGTCTGCTTGTTAGGCTCTTCCAAGGTCTTTAGCAGGGCATTGGCGGCATTGCCGTTGAGTAGATGGGCATCCTGAATTATCGCAACTTTCGCTGCGCCAGAATGACTGCTGCGTATCACAAATTCAGACAGCCAGCGTATCTGATCGATCTTGATATTCTTGCTACCCTCCTCCACTTCGATCTGAACAATATCTGGGTGGTTGCCTGCTCCGCCTTTCTGGCAGTTAGCACACTCCCCGCAGGAAACCCTTACCTCTTTGCCCGCAACTTCTTTCGTAGTTGGCTTAAGACAGAGCATGGTTCTAGCGAAACTCTCCGCGAACAGAGATTTACCCAGGCCCTCGCTACCAGCAAGCAAGTAGGCGTGAGCCATCTGGCCTGCGGCGAAAGCTCGGCTGAGCTGCGACCATTGATCTAGCTGCCAAGGCAATGGTGCGGAAAAGCTATTGGTTGAAAACGTTGACTCATTCATAGGCAGTTTTCGTATTATGCGAATTTCGCGAGTCCCTGTTTGAGGGCCTTCAAGAGATCTAATTTTACCTGTTCCAGGGGCTTCGACGCGTCGATTACCAAGCAACGCTCCGGCTCCGCTTTCGCTATATCCAAATATCCCTGCCTGACACGATGGAAAAAACTCTGCTGCTCTTGTTCGATTCTATCCAACTCACCCCTATTACTGGCTCTTTCCATGCCTACCGACGGGTCTAGATCCAGGATAATGGTGAGATCCGGGCGCAGTGTTCCTTGCACCATGGTTTGCAGCTGTTCTATCTTTTCCAGGCTCAGACCCCGACCATAGCCTTGATAGGCAAAGGTTGCATCCGTAAAGCGGTCGCAGACTACCCACTTTCCGGCAGCAAGTGCTGGCTCTATCTGCGCCTCAATATGTTGAGCGCGTGCGGCGAATACCAGCAACAGCTCGCTAAGCTCAGACATGGGCTCGTCATGGACGGCCAGCAGAAGCTCGCGTATTTCCTCCGCAATTAATGTTCCACCCGGCTCTCTGCTAAGAATATACTCAATTCCATTCTCCTCAAGATGCGCAGTGATGAACCCAATATTGGTGCTCTTGCCCACACCTTCTGCGCCTTCTAAGGTGAGGAAGAGCCCGCGTTTATCTGCCATATCTTTTGTTACCCTTGGAATAGCCGACACCGTTCAATGCGCTCATTTAATTAGCAATCTGCAATTGATACTCGCGTACCGCAGCATTATGCTCATCAAGTGTGCGAGAAAAATGATGACTGCCATCCCCCTTTGCAACGAAATATAAATAGTCAGTCTGTTCCGGATTCAATGCGGCCACTATCGATTCCTCTCCGCTCAGGGCAATGGGGGTCGGCGGCAGTCCACCGATACGGTAAGTATTATAGGGAGTCTGCTCGGATAAATCTTCACGGCGAATATTTCCAGCGTATCGATCACCCATTCCATAGATCACGGTAGGATCGGACTGCAAGCGCATACCCAATTCCATACGACTTACGAAGACTGCCGCGATCAGGCCGCGCTCGCTATTGCTGGCAGACTCCTTCTCTATTATCGACGCCATGGTAAGAGCTTCATATTGATCGGCATAAGGCAATGCGCCCAGGCGTGCTGCCCAGGCATCACTCAAGACTGTGTTCAATTTCTCGCTTGCTCTTAGCAGTAATTCTATATCTGAAGTGCCTTTGGTATAGAAATAGGTATCCGGGTAGAGCAGTCCTTCCGGGTTCTCGCGACCGAGGTTCATGCTCGCCGACACCTCGGCCATGCTCAGCCCGTCAAGACTCGGTACTATATTGTCCGCGCTCCAGATAGCCTGCAGAGCTTGCTCAAAAGTCCAACCTTCGACCAAGGTTATTCGGTACTGCACCGACTCACCGTTAACGATCTTATGTAGCAACTGAACCGGGGTAATCCCTGGCTGGAGCTCGTATTCACCGGTTCGAATACTATTCTCTACGCCGCGTACTCTAGCCATAAGTTTGAAAATTATCGGGCTGCGCAAGAAGCCAGCCTCCCCGAGTTCGGCAGCCACACGGGAGAGCGAACTGCCGGCAACAATCTCTATCTTTACCGGAGCCTGTGGCGCGGCACTATTAGCAGCCAGATCTATTTCCGCAAACAGGGCGCTATAGCTAATGGTCGCAATACTGGTAAAAATCGCCAGGATCGTGGCCCCTACTATAAGAATATTACGTGTGTTCATTTCAATTGCCGACTCGGAATATCTCGTTCGCCCAGTCTATTGCAGCCGACGTGTATTGACCTTCATCTCTATTGGATTTCCAATATAGCTCAAAGTCCGCGTTGTAGATTTCAGCGACTGACCAGACTCCGAAGACGCTATTACAGAGGAATAGCTCATCCGCCATTTGCAGTTGCTTCAGGTTAATCTTCTTTCTTGCAACGGGGTAGCCTCTCCCAGCATAGGATTCAATCAGCTGCTCAAGCATAACTCCCTCAACTCCGCAGCTGCTCAGATCGGGCGTTATAAGCTCATCATCTATGCAAAGCATTAGATTGCTCTTGCAGCCTTCTACTATATACCCCTGCTGATCCAAACAGAGCCCTTCATCAAAACTATCCGGTATTTCTCTGCTTGCCAGAACCTGATCCAAGCGATTCAAATGCTTAATACCTGCCAGCATTGTATTCGCAGAAAGCCCATGCCTACAAAGCATGATCTTCGCTGCTTTGCGTATAGTCGGCGCTTGATAATTACTTAACTGCAGGACACGGGTACAGCTGGAACTAGAACCTGGAGCATAACCGCGACCACCCTCTCCCCGCGTAATAATGATTTTCAGAATAACGTCCGAGGACTGATTAGTCTCTAATAACTGTGACAGGTCCTTATCAAGCAAATCGAAATCCACTTCCAGATAGAGAAGTCTACAAGCGCGCTTAAGACGACTCAGGTGCTGCTGCCAGAGTATGGGCTTATTAGCTAGAACTCGAATGGTTTCGAAACAACCGTCTCCGTATTGGAAGCCACGGTCGTGAATTGATATGTGATCCGCTTGCTGTCCGTTTACTAAACTTTGCAAGGGTACGCCAGACATTAATGAAGTAGGCTATTTTAGCCGAGAGAAAATCAGGCTGCCGTTGGTGCCACCGAATCCAAATGAATTTGAAAGCACTGCATTGACTTCCTGTTCGCGGCTTTCATTCGGGACGTAATCTAGATCGCATCCCTCGTCTGGATTTTCCAGATTAATAGTTGGACTAATCACCTGGTCGCGTAATGTCAGAACAGAGACGATTGCTTCGACCGAACCAGATGCGCCTAACAGGTGCCCGATCATCGACTTGGTAGAACTAACGGCGAGTTTCTTAGCATGCTCACCAAAGACAGTTTTGATTGCCTGGGTTTCGGCTATATCACCAGCCATGGTTGAAGTGCCATGTGCATTTACATAATCGATGTCTGCCGCATTGAGACCGGCACTAAGCAAGGCATTGTCCATGCACTGCGCTGCACCCGCTCCGCCTTCAGAAGGCGAAGTCATATGATAAGCATCACCGCTCATACCAAAACCGACTAGTTCGGCATAGATCTTTGCGCCGCGATTCTTGGCATGCTCGTATTCTTCAAGAACCATAATGCCGGCGCCGTCACTGAGCACGAATCCATCGCGGTCTCTATCCCAAGGTCGACTGGCACGCTGTGGGTCATCGTTTCTCTGTGAGAGTGCTCGCGCAGCACAGAAGCCGCCTAGCCCTACCGGAGTGGTCGCCATCTCGGCGCCACCCGCCACCATGACGTCGGCCTGATTGTTTGCGATCATATTCGCCGCAAGGCCGATGTTATGAGTGCCTGTAGTACAGGCAGTAACCACGGCAATATTCGGCCCCTGCAATCCAAATCGAATCGACAGTGTGCCGGCAACCATATTGACGATTGAGCCTGGGACAAAGAAGGGGGAAACTTTTCGGGGACCTGATTCTTGAATGATGAGGGTGGTTTCTTCGATACTTCCGATTCCGCCGATTCCTGAACCTACAGCGACGCCGCCACGTTTCGGGTCAAGATTGGTTTCATCAATTCCGGCATCCTCAATTGCCTGAACCCCTGCCGCGATACCGTAGTGCATGAATATATCCATGCGCCTGGCTTCTTTCGCAGACATATAGTCCGTACAGTCAAAATTTTTGACCGTGCCGCCAAATTGAGTACTGAAGTCGGAGGTATCAAAATTCTCAATCTCATTGATACCAGACTGACCATTTTTGATGGCGTTCCATGCGGATTCGACTTCATTCCCGACTGGAGTGATGAGACCAAGCCCAGTCACCACTACTCTTCTGCTACTCAATGCGTGCTCTCCTGACTAAAAACAACAAACGCCAGATAAACAAAAGCTACTCGAGAATAAACTAGAGTAGCTCTGTTTCGTGCTGTTGTTCAGTGTTACAGGTGTGAGTTGATGTAGTCACAGGCCAATTGAACAGTAGTAATCTTTTCAGCCTCTTCATCAGGAATTTCAGTCTCGAATTCCTCTTCTAATGCCATTACCAATTCTACGGTATCTAGAGAATCAGCGCCTAAATCTTCCACAAATGAAGCAGAAGGTTTTACTTCGTCTTCCTTTACGCCTAGCTGTTCGCAGACAATTTTCTTAACGCGCTCTTCAATGCTACTCATATCTATTATTAGCTCCTAATACTGTATTTCTAGCGGTGTTGCCAGTGGCCTGTCAAACAGCCCTTCTTTCGATTGTTTAGGTGGATAATGCACATTCTAACCACCATTATTTTCACCATTTTGGTGCTCTTCGCAGACCTCGCAGATACCCAGCGAATAATTCAGGACGCAAGTTTACCTCTATTTCAATCCGATGTAATGTCTAAATTCAAAAATAAGCCTCGCTCCATAAACCCTTATAAATCTCAATAACTTAGAACTACGCCATATACATGCCGCCGTTCACATGCAGGGTTTCACCAGTGATATAGGCCCCACTATCGGAGGCCAGAAATCCCACCATTGCGGCGATTTCCTCTGGCTGCCCAAGTCGACCAAGAGGAATCGAAGACAACAGGGCTTCAGCTTGCGTCTGCGGTAGATCTTTGGTCATATCGGTTTCGATAAAGCCTGGCGCGACAGCGTTCACCGTTATGCCTCTGGATCCGATTTCCATAGCGAGAGCACGACTAAAGCCCTCAATACCCGCCTTCGAGGCCGCGTAATTCGTCTGCCCGGCGTTGCCACTAGAGCCAACTACAGAGCTTATATTAATGATTCGCCCCCAGCGGGCCTTGGTCATGCCTTTGACACAGGCCTTACACAACCGATACATGGAACTGAGGTTAGTATCGATAACATCTGACCACTCATCCACCTTCATCCGCATCAGCAGATTATCTTTAGTGATGCCGGCATTATTTACCAACACCGTGGGTAGAGCGTATTTCACAGAAATATTCTCCATGAGGGCCGCGACAGACTCATCCGAGGACACGTCGAGACACACCCCCTCACCCATGATCGAGTGCTCAGCGAGATAGGCGCTTATATTCGCTGCACCGGACTCAGAGGTCGCTGTACCGACTACGGTAAAACCGCGGTTCCCGAGATTCAGAGCTATGGCCTGGCCTATGCCCCGACTCGCGCCGGTAACCAGAGCGACTGTCATAGAATCATTCATGTTTCTTCCCTTCTCGCTAAAATTATTGACTTGCTTACATTGTTCGCCACACTAAGCTGAAGCCTCTTCAATTGCGCTTTTCAGGCTTGCGCTCTCATCGACAGCGCAGCAAACAATGTCCGATTCGATTCGCCTGATAAGACCGCTTAGGACTTTGCCCGGCCCACATTCTATAATTCTTTCAATGCCAGACTCGCGCATAGCTTTTATAGAATCTACCCACAGGACAGGGGCATACAACTGTTTTATCAGGTTTTTCTTTATGACTTCAGGGTCGGCGCTGGCTTGTGCATCCACATTTTGCAGCACCGGAATCTGCCCTTGCACGAATTCAACTTTATCTAATTCTGCCTGCAGCTTTTCTGCCGCAGGCTTCATCAGTGCGCAGTGCGAAGGAACACTGACGTTCAATGGCAGAGCTCGCTTCGCACCCGCCTCCTTGCAAAGGACCATGGCTCGTTCGACGGCATCTGCATCACCGGCGATAACCGTTTGCCCCGGTGAATTGAAATTAGCGGGAGACACAACCTGTCCCTCACTAGCCTGCTGACATAGCAGCGCTATTTTTTCATCGTCCAGACCAACGATTGCCGCCATCTTTCCGGCATCGGTGCTCACGGCAGACTGCATGAAGCGTCCACGCTGATGCACAAGCTGGACTGCATCGGCAAAAGGCAGGACACCGGAGCAGACCAGAGCGGAGTACTCGCCCAGACTGTGTCCAGCCAGAATCGCCGCCTGTGGCCCATCCAGACTCTGCCAAACCCGCCAGATGGCGACGGATGCAGCAAGCAGCGCGGGCTGAGTGATATCTGTCCGATTTAGCTCCTGCTGCGCGTCGAGCTGTACTATTTGCCAAAGATCTATTCCTAGCGCAGCCGACGCCTCGCTAAAAGTTTCTTCGATTAGGGCAAAACCAGATGCCAGATCCGCCAGCATGCCTACCTTCTGAGATCCCTGTCCGGGGAAGACAAACCCAAGATTCTTCATTTTGATTTGATCCTTACTTGGTTCTTATTAGAATGATTGCCCACCAGCCCCATCTGAGCGTCCTTAACTGGCTGCAATAATGGCAGCTACTTTCCCCCTTATCAATTCAGGTACTGCGTTTTCAGCCTCTCTGACGGCCTGCTGAATCGCGTAGGCAAATCCTTCTATCGTTGCATTGCCATGACTCTTTATTATGCTGCCCTTCAGGCCTAGCAGACTCGCTCCGTTAAAACGGTGCGGATTGATCTGATCGCTGAGGATGCGCATCAGCTTTGCGGCGCTTCCGTCTTCGGAGGCACTGGCCGCATCAAGGAATACCTGAGAAGAAAGCAGCCTTTTCACTACATTGGCTACCCCGGCGCTAGTCTTAATTGTTACATTGCCTACAAAGCCATCGCACACCACGACGTCTGCCTTCCCCTCAAATAGTTCATTCGCCTCAATAAAGCCGACATAGTTAAACGCGGGGCAACTATCCATTAACAATCCGGCTTCGCGAACGTCGTCAGTGCCCTTGAACTGCTCAGAGCCGATATTTAACAAGCCAACGCTGGCAACCTCTCCCTGTAGCGATTCGGCCAGCACAGAGCCCATAACAGCAAATTCGAACAACTGCTGGGCGCTGCACTCCAGATTGGCGCCCACGTCTAATAGAAAACACTGACGAGTGGCCCCAGGGATGCTGACGACAATTGCTGGTCTTTGGATACCACTAATGGTCTTTAGCAGATGTCTACCGATCATCAGCAGTGCGCCGGTATTCCCGGCACTCACCATCGCCTCTACGCGCTCTGACTGCAGCAATTCAACAGCCATGTACATAGAGGATGACTTGCCGTTACGCAGCACATGAGAGGGATTGTCCTCATCACGAACTACATCCAGGGTGTGAACCACCTGGATTCGGTCAAGAAGAGCGGACGAAGTAGACTTAAGATAGGGTTGTATCTGGCTTTTATCGCCAACCAGACAGATAGAGAGATCGGAATTTAATTCGAGGGCATGCAAAGCGGCAGGAAGGGTAA
>CAJQHM010000069.1 GCA_905478195.1 uncultured Pseudomonadales bacterium | reverse complement strand
TCCTGACATATTTGACAAAGCCTTTTCCCCCTATGAACTTAATAGCAAGCGACCAGAATTTGGCCATGAGCGAAATACTCGAAGGCTTCGATTGCCCTGCGATTCTGGTATCCGCGGATTATGAAATTCTAGCCAACAACAGAGAATACGAACAATCCTTCGGAGCAATCGATTTTCAGAAAACAAATCGCTGCTACGAGATATCCCACGGCTACAAGATGCCCTGCGACAAGGCTGGCGAAGATTGTCCCTTAGAAGCGGCAAAAGCCTCCGGACACAAGGAGCGAGTACTCCATATCCACCAGACTCCCCGCGGACGCGAGCATGTCGATGTACAGATGCTGCCCATCCACAATCGCGATGGAGAGTTAATCTATTTTGTCGAACTGCTACAACCCGTTCCCCTCGCTAGCGGTGCCAGCTCTGACAGAGAGATGGTCGGCGAGAGCGAAGCATTCCAGAAGATGATTTCCAAGATTGCACGGGTAGGCAATAGCGATGCCTCAGTACTCCTACTGGGAGAATCCGGCACCGGTAAGGAGCTCGCTGCCCGCGCAATCCATATGGCCAGCACTCGCAAGGACAAGCCGCTGGTCTCACTCGAGTGCGCGGGGCTGAGCGACGCACTTTTCGAAAGCGAATTATTCGGCCATATCAAAGGCGCCTTCACCGGGGCAGTAAACAATAAGAAGGGATTGGTAGAACTTGCGAATTGCGGCACCCTGTTTCTCGATGAGGTGGGAGATATTCCTTTGTCTATGCAGGTTAAGCTACTGCGACTAATCGAGACAGGCACATTTCGCAGGCTGGGCAGTGCAGAAGTGCACAGCTCAGATTTCCGCCTGATTTGCGCCACCCATAAGAACTTATACCAAATGGTCAAACGCGGCGAGTTTCGCACTGATCTTTATTATCGAATCAATGTGTTTCCCATAATGCTGCCTTCGCTATCCGAACGCGTCGCAGACATTCCACTGATAGCAAAGGCTCTTCTCGCTAGAATAGACCCCGCCGGGGAATACCATTTCACCAGCACAGCTACGCAAAAACTGCAGTCTCTGGACTATCCAGGCAATATTAGAGAGCTGCGCAATTTGATTAGCCGCGCCCTGGTAATGGCTGACACCAACGTGATCGATGCGAGAGTCATAGAGCTGGCACTCGAAGACGCGCCCGATCGAATCGTAGTAGATGGGAATGATAGCCAGCACGGCCAAGCCGACTGGGTAGATCTTAAAACCCATGAGAGGCAGTATCTGACCGACCTGATGCAAGCTCACGATGGCGACAAGGAACAAGTCGCGCGAATCCTGAACATCAGCACTCGCTCTCTCTACCGCAAACTGTCCGTCTAAAATGTTTCGCCAGCTCTTCCGTTGATCGCTATGCTCTAGGCAGGTCGCGTCTCTTAGTTTGCCGGTATCAGATCGACCGTCTCAAACAAGACGGTTTCTATTTTGTCGCGGGAGTAGAAAGCTGGAAACACCTTATCTTTAGCCCACAGCTCGAACAGATTGTCATACAGCGGGCTATCGGGATCACCTACCTGCCCCGGAGTATTCATTCCCAGCGTATTGTCCCAATCTCGAGTATCGATGAAAATTCTGAACGAGGCACCAGAGGTTTGATTGTCACCACTACCGGTGGCGCCCAGGGTAAAGCCGTTCCCTCCACGAGGCAGCGGCCCCAACTCTAGGCGACTCCTGATCTCTTCACTCACCGCCGCCCCAAGGGGATGGCGAATAAGAGCATGCTTATAGTCGGCTTGACCGTATACCCAATCTTGGATATTCGAGCCCAACTTTTCACGCAATGTTGCTACCGCCTGACTCAGGGTGTTAAGTAGAAATTCGTCTCTGCCCGCGAGAGGGTCGCTACCGAAATCCCCATCCGGTGCCAATAACATATCTATGCTGGTCTTCATTCCCACATTGAGAAAGTCACTTGCCTCCTCAGGTACTTTAAGCGTTTCGATGTTGTCTAGCAGCTGCCTCTCGAAAGCCACATAGATACCCGCCTCAATAGAGCCCTTATCGAGCCTGAAGTCCCAGTCCATCAACATCTGCCTGGCAGCTTCGACCTGCCGGTCATCTGCCCGCAAATCTTTAAAGAAAGGGACTAGCGAGCGCGCGGGAATGGAGAGATAGTCGTGCTGAAATTCAATCATGTCTGACATATTGAATTTTCGTCCCGAACTCAGCAGCTCACTGCCGCGCGCCCAACGATAGGGGTCAGTCCATGTATATGCAATGGCGTCGAGGTTTGGGTAGTCCGGTGGCGTGTAATTGCTATTCGAAGTCTCTATGTAGCCAACACCGGGATTAAACGCATTAGGTTTCTGTTTGATCTCCAGATAGCCATCCCATTCATAACGCCCGTCACCTGGAACAGGGACCAGCCCGCTAAAATTTCTTCTTAGTGGCGCGATGCCAACCGCCTGCCAACCGATGTTGCCATCGCGATCGGCCCAGATCATATTCTCGCCAGGAATATGGCTATAGTTCGTGGCATCTCTGAATTCTTCCCACGTAGTTGCCTGATCCATTCGTAGCGATGCCAGATACGGTGCGCCGCCAACTTCCATCCAGGCGGGTCGCACTGCATAGGCCAAATTCTTGTCTGTGTCTTCAAAGCTAACCGGCCCGTGTCGCGTGTACTTAAGCTCTACCATTACCGAATCGGAGCCCTTCACCTCTATCACTTCTTCTATAACCTGCATGTCCTCCCACCGTCCCTGATAGCGATATTGATTGGGGTTGGCGGGGTTTGTCTCATACACCATTAGGTCTTCACCATCTGTGCCAAACACGGTGAGCCCCCAGGCGCCCTGCTCGTTGTGTCCAATGGATACACCAGGAATCTCGGGCTCGCCACCGCCTATCACATTCCAACCCGGGCCAACCAGGTGTACCCAATAGCGCAGCGACGGAACGCTCTGTGCGCGATGTGGGTCGTTAATCATCATCGGCCAGCCATCCTGTGTGAGGTCACCACTGACCACCCAATTATTGCTGCCTATATCATCGAGATCATGTTCCTTCAAGTTGATATCTTCTGCCTTAACGGCACTGGCAATTTGGGCATAGGTTTGCGCGGTATTTCGATTAGTACTCGCGACAATATCGTTTGGCTCAAACTTGATACTGCTTCTATACGAAGTGTAGAGATGCAAGATATCGTTCTCGAGAAGAGACTCGCAATCGATCATTGGATCCAAGGTTAAAATCGGGTCATGGGGGTGAAAATACTGCAACTCACGCACGGCGTCTTCACCGATCGCGCACACCGCCCTGCCAATATTCAGTTCTTGACCAATGTTGCCTAACAATCCCTGATGGCGAGAAATGACGACCTCTTCGGTCCAGTGCTGGGGCTGAATACCGAGCAGCTTGAATGGCAGTGGCAGCGAATCGGGGTCATCCAGCGCCTCATCGATGTAGGCATTAACACCATGAACGAAGGCTGTAATGATATCGACGCCGCGGGGATGATAGTGATTCATCTCATCCGCCATTGGACCACGAAATTTAAATAGCCGCGTACCATGATCGCGGTCGACCATGCGAGGGCCAAATAGCGCCGCCGTAGTTCCAGTCGCCTGCGCCCGCCATATTTCAAACTGAAACAGGCGATCTCTTGCTGCGCTATAACCCTGAGCGAAAAACAGGTCGTGCTCTGTCTGCGCATAGATATGAGAAATACCCCACTTATCTTTTAATATCTCAACGCGCTGATCCAGCCCCTCGATGTTCACCGAGCTATCACCCTGCGCGTTAGCGGCAGCACTCCCTATGGCAAGACTGACAATTGCAGTTAACAGAGCGAGACTTAGGAGAGATCTAGTTTGCATGGGGAACTACCTCAATTTCGGATGATAATTAATTCTTAAGAAGACTATTTTGAAGCCTATAGCTCGGCAAGCACTTGCAAGGCCAGCTGCGCCTTGTTTTGAGGCACATAAATATGATCATGATAGTAGGCGGCGATCATATTAGCACTTATACCATGGGCCGCCAGCCTTCCAGACACAGCCGCGGTGAGCCCAACCGCATCGAGACTGGAGTGCACCATCAGGCTAATACAACTAAAGACCGACTCATAGGCAAGGCCAGCAGACTCTGCCGCTCCCTTGGCTAGCAACAAACTCAGACCCTCTTCCTCTTGATAGGAGGCGATGGGTTGCAGGTCGGCAAAGTCCCCGTATTGTGCATTCTCTACAGTACAGAACACGAAGTCACCGGCAAGCAGGCTCGGATTTAACAGTGCCAGTAAATTGTCCAGATCTTCTTCGCCCGCCATCGATTACTCCCCAGGGACAGTCGCTACTGACTACTGTTGTTGATCGTGTTCAGCACGGCGCGCACCCGCAAGAATTCCACTCATGGCATAGTTACCCTCGTGGCAGGCGAACTCATACACCTTGCTCGGCGTTGACAGGAAACTCAACTCTCCGTGCCAGGGCTGCGAATAGTAGGTCGGGTCTTCGACGCTGAATTCATAGACGATCTGCTCGTCGGAAACCCTGGTGAATCGTTCAACTACCTGCGCATCACTGGTAAGACTTATCGCTGCCTCTTCCTGCATGGGACTAAAATTAGTTGTCTCTACCACCAGCGTATCCCCTTCCCAGTGCGCTATGGATTCGCCAAACATTGGCGCCAGGGCCGCCATCTTGTGGTCTGTATCAAGCGGAATGATCCGCGCGTGGCTGATCATCTCCGTGCGCAAGACTATATAGTCAGAAGTTTGTATAAACTCGTAATTGTTATTGTAGAGCCCATTTATCATCGGCGGGCCTGTCCTCAGGCCCGTGCTTATGCAACGCTCTGCAAGCGGTCTGGTCTCGGGGCCATCGAAGCTGGCATTCTTCGCGCGAAGTGCGGCTTTGCGCGCCGTTCCAGTTTCATTATAAGGAATACGTCCGTCCACAGGGTCGACAATCCAGGAAGTTCGATGCTCACCATTGATCGTGCCGAACTTCGTTCCCGGATCTATCCAGAATGCGTTATAGCCTCGACCCCGCGGCAGATCGCTACCATCGGGAAGCTCTCCGGCAACCATATTATCGTCGGTGGCAAGACGCACATTCTGCGGATGGTCATTGGTTGCGCGAATCACCTCATCGTCACTAAGAGTCAGTCCGGCGTAGCGTTCATTTCGCTCCAGTGTGGTTATTGACGCATTGGTCCAGGTGCCCTGTAAGTCGGGCTTACCGTTAGCTGTGCGCGGTGGCTCATAGGCCTGCCCTAGGGCCA
>CAJQHM010000068.1 GCA_905478195.1 uncultured Pseudomonadales bacterium | reverse complement strand
AAAGCAGTTAGCCCTAAGCCGAGGGGGCAAGAAAAAGAGCACAAGTCACACATTATCAAATAGTCGATAGCGATTAGGAGAAGGGATAGAAAATGAAATCTAAATTAGAATACATCTGGCTTGACGGTTATCAGCCAACTCAAACACTGCGCAGCAAGACTCAAGTACGCAAGGATTTTGGCGGCACCCTCGAAGAGTGCCCAATGTGGTCATTCGACGGCAGCTCAACCCAGCAAGCCTCAGGCGACGATTCTGACTGCCTGCTCAAACCTGTTGCCATCTATCCAGACCCCGATCGCGCAAACGCCTACCTGGTAATGACCGAGGTATTGAATGCCGACGGCACACCACACGTATCGAATGGCCGTGCCACTATCGACGATGACGACGAGGACTTCTGGTTCGGTTTCGAACAGGAATATTTCCTCTGGGACATAAAGACCAATCTTCCTCCCGGCTTTCCTCCTGGCGGTTACCCTGGCCCTCAAGGCCCCTATTACTGCTCGGTTGGCGCACAGAATGCGTTCGGTCGCGAAGTGATCGAAGATCATATGGATCTATGTCTTGAAGCCGGTCTCAATTTCGAAGGCATCAACGCAGAAGTAGCAGCTGGCCAGTGGGAATTCCAAATATTCTCCAAGGGCGCGAAGCAGGCTGGCGATGAAACATGGATCGCAAGATACCTTTTAGAGCGCACAGCGGAGCGTTATGGTCTGGCTATTAATTACGAGCCCAAGCCTTTGGGCAGAGATCTAGATTGGAACGGTTCTGGTATGCACGCCAACTTCTCCAATGGCGTAATGCGTGAGAATGGCGACGAATCTATCTTCACCAAGATCTGCGAAGCCTTCGGTAAGAACATCGACCGTCACATCAGCGTCTATGGCGCCAACAACGAGCATCGCTTGACTGGCCTGCACGAAACACAGTCTATCGATGAGTTCAGCTACGGCGTATCCGATCGTGGCGCTTCGATTCGCATCCCAATCGGTACTGTTGAAGATGGCTGGAAAGGACGTCTGGAAGACCGTCGTACAGCCTCGAACGCTGACCCCTACAAGGTCGCAGCGGCTATTATCAAGACCACTAAAGAAGGCCTTGCATAGTATTCAGCTTAGCTTTACCCAGAAGCCCGGTCATTGACCGGGCTTTTTTGTGTCCCTTATTATTGCAGCTCATCGGCATACGCACTATTATGGTGCATAATTAACTTCCGCAGCCGGGACTGCTGCTCCAAAACCCTGGATAAGCCCCGTAAACAGTGATCTTCACCACTATTGCTTCTCTTGGTTTACTTATTGCATAGCATGTAGAGACAAGCTTTCGCGGTCGGGTAGGTAAATCTCCTGCTCCATGAAAAGAGCTGCAGGGCTGATGCCCAGCAAAACCGCTGCGAGACCATCGATAGAGAAGTAGCAACAGTGACCAAGGACAATGTGCACAAGCGATTACTGGACAACCTGAAGACAGGTGTCGTGATGCTGGATAAGGACCTGCGCCTGCTCTATCTGAATGTAGCTGCCGAGAATTTGCTGGAGATCAGCGTACGCAAAGCCAATATGCTCTTCATCGGCGATGTGTTTATAAAAGCAGCCGAAGATATTGGTGAGATGCAGACAGCCCTGGCCAACAGCAACAGCTTTACCAAGCGGCAGGCCCAGCTAAAGCTGATGCACGGCAAGTCTGTAGACGTCGACTACACGATAACGCCCTTCGAAGAGAACGGCGAGCGCAGGGCTCTGTTAGAGATAACGTCTCTTGAGCATTCGTATCGGATAAGTCGCGAAGAGTCGCTGAACAGCACACATGCGACCACAAGAGAATTAGTTCGCGGCCTGGCTCATGAGATAAAGAATCCCCTGGGGGGTATTCGTGGTGCCGCCCAGTTGCTGGCAGCGGAACTCAATAACGCAGAGCTGAGCGACTATACCAATGTAATCATCGAGGAAGCAGACCGCCTACACAAACTCGTAGACCGGCTGGTTGGCTCTCGCCAGCCCCTAAAGATGGCGCCAGTCAATCTCCATGAGGTTATGGAGCGAGTGCGCAATCTGGTAGAGGCAGAGATAAGTGGTAACGGCATCGAATTAATTCGAGACTATGACCCCAGCATACCAACTGTATTAGCAGATTCATCGCAGCTGATTCAGGCGATGTTGAATATCGTGCGAAACGCGATGCAGGCCCTGTTCAGCCCCGAGGTAGAACATAATCTTGGCCGCATCTATCTGCGCACCCGCATTATTCGAAATGCGACCATAGGCGCCAAGTTTCACAGATTAGCAGCCAGTATAAAGATTATCGATAACGGCCCCGGCATCAAGCCCGAAATGATCGATTCGATTTTCTACCCTATGATTAGCGGCCGTGCCGAGGGTACCGGCCTGGGACTGTCGATCACGCATTCGATCGTCAACCAGCATAAGGGGGTCATAGAGTGCGAGAGCAGACCCGGCGCAACTTGTTTTACGGTGATTCTGCCCATAGCACCGGCTGGGACTTAACAGCAACGCAGAACGCGTATTTTTAGAATTCGACTATTTTCGGGCGCAAGCCTACTGCTGCAAAAGGTACTGATTTATGAACTCGAACAATTCTGTCTGGATTCTGGATGACGATCGATCCATCCGTTGGGTACTGGAAAAATCTCTGGGCAAGACTGGCCTGCATACCGAATCCTTTGAGAACGGCAATGACCTGTTGCATAGACTCGAGCAGGAATTACCCGACGCGATAATCAGTGATATCCGCATGCCAGGCATCAGCGGGCTGGATCTGCTCTCGACGATACAGGAGCAACACCCAAAGCTACCAGTAATCATCATGACAGCACATTCCGATCTCGATAGTGCCGTTTCATCCTATAGTCGCGGCGCCTTCGAGTACCTACCCAAGCCCTTCGATATCGAAGATGCGATCGCTATGACAACTCGCGCGCTGGAACATGCCCGCGAGCAGAGCAAAGAAACCAGCGATGCCGAAATCGTTAAACAGCAGGAGATCATCGGCGAGGCGCCGGCAATGCAGGAAGTCTTTCGCGCCATAGGCAGGCTCTCACAGTCGAACATCTCCGTGCTAATCAATGGCGAATCCGGCACCGGCAAGGAGCTGGTAGCACGCGCACTGCATCAGCATAGTCCGCGCAGCGGAAAGACCTTCGTGCCACTGAATGTGGCGGCGATACCGAAAGAGTTAATCGAGTCAGAATTATTCGGCCACGAGAAAGGCGCGTTTACCGGAGCCACCTCCCAGCGCACCGGACGCTTCGAGCAGGCCGATGGCGGCACCCTGTTTCTAGATGAGATCGGCGACATGCCAGCGGAGACGCAGACACGCTTGTTGCGCGTACTGTCCGACGGCGAGTTCTATCGTGTTGGCGGACACACCTCCATCAAGGTCGATGTAAGAATCATCGCGGCGACGCACCAGGATCTGGAGAAGCTTGTTGAACAGCATGAGTTTCGCGAAGACCTGTTCCATCGCCTGAATGTCATCCGCATCCATATTCCGCGCCTAAGCGACAGACGCGAAGACATTCCAAAACTTGCCAGTTATTTTCTGCAAACAGCCGCGAAGGAACTGGATGTAGAAGCGAAGACACTGCGCCCGGAAACAGAGAAATACCTCACCGGACTAAGCTGGCCTGGCAATGTTCGCCAGCTGGAAAATTTCTGTCGTTGGATAACCGTCATGGCATCTAGCCGTGAAGTCTATATGACCGACCTGCCTCCCGAGTTTGCGACACAGGAAACCACGGTCAATCAAAGCGATGACTGGACTGGCGGATTGCACCAATGGGCAGACCAGCAACTAAGCCTGGGCAATGTGGGCATCCTAAATCAGGCTACGCCGATGTTCGAGCGCACCATGATCGATATTGCGCTTAAACATACGGCCGGGCGCAGGCGAGACGCAGCGAACCTGCTAGGCTGGGGTCGAAATACGCTAACGCGCAAGATTAAAGAGCTGGGTACAGTTCAGGATGAGGCTGAGTCGCCAGCCAACTGATCGGCTGTTGGCGACCTGGTAGAAGATACTCTACTCTTCTATGGGGTCGGACCTATGTATATTTCCTGCCAATTAATCACTCTATC
>CAJQHM010000067.1 GCA_905478195.1 uncultured Pseudomonadales bacterium | reverse complement strand
AAGAGTTCTTGTTTCACATCTTGTAGCCTCAACTACTCAAAACAGCATGGCAAGACGACCATGCTATTTTGAGCGCAGCGTCACTAGTGTGTAAAGCCTTCAGCGAGACGCTCTCTATCCAAGGCCCTGCCATTCAAATAAACAGACTCGATCGACCGGGTATTACGAATATCCTCCAAAGGATTGTTTTCCAATACCATAAAATCTGCGCTATACCCTGGCCGCAGTAGACCCAGATCATCTAATCCGAGCCTCTGTGCTGGCTTACTGGTTGCCGCAACAATAGCCTGCATGGGCGTCATTCCCAGGCGTACAAAGATTTCCAGCTCCCGGTGCCCGGTATAGCCAAAAAAATGATCGGGGACTGCACCAGCATCTGTGCCTAGCAAGATGTCCACTTCGGCATCTAGCAAAGCGGCAAAGCTCGCCTGTAGCTCAGCTTCCACAGCTGTTGATCGCAGTGGGATCCGCGAACGCCTGTCACTCTCTAGCAGGCGAGCAGCGACGGCTTCCGGCAGCGACTGCTGCAGAAAGGGATCGAGCCCTATCGCTTCCCTGCGCAACTCACCCAAACCCATATTTGGCACAACGAATGCCTGCGCCTGCCCCAATTGCCTGGCTATATCCATACCTAGATCGGCGCCGATTCTTCCGTGCAAAAAACCTGTGACGCCAGCTTCTATTAGGCCAGGCATATCGCTCGCATACTGTTGATGCGCATAGACTTCGATACCATTTTGGGTAGCTGCCGCTACGATCTCCCTATACAGATCCTGAGAAAGCTTTTGCTGGCTTCCTCCGCGATCATCTACCCAGATTTTGATGACCGATAGCTTCTTTGCCGCAATCTGCTGGACTGCCTCCGTAGCCTGCTCAGCATTCGCCACACCGTAAAGGATTTTTTGTCCTGTCTGTTGTTCCAAGGCCAAGGCATGAACCAGGAACTGATCATTCGGACCCTGCCCTGGCGGAGCCATGCCCGCTGCGAAGAGAAAACGCGCAGCATCAAAGTCGCCTCGCAGTTGTGCCTGCTGCACTTCTAAAGCTAGGGTATCTGGATCACTCCCAGCAGAGAATACCGCGGAAAAACCGTAATAGGCATAACGTTGCAAATGATCGATGAGATTGTCACGACTGTAGTTACTCCCCCCCCAACTCCTGTGACCCTCGTACCCCAAATGGGCGTGGCTGTCGATGAAGGCCGGAACTAAGGTTTTGCCATTCAAGTCAATTATCTCGACACTCTCATCAACCTCCATATTGGAGCGCTGACCTACACTCACGATGCGACCATCTGCAACTAGCATCGCCGCATCCTGCAGCACCGATCCATCACCAATGATTACCCTCACATTTTCCAATAACAAAGTAGCCGGCCTTGCTTCCTGAGCCTGGCTTGCAGCAAGTGGTAACATCAGTAAAACTAGAAGCTGCACTAGCAGCCCAATTGCAGCCAGAAATGGCCTCAAGACAGGGTTACGGGTAGGAAATCCAGCAAACAAGCTAACGATGTCAAATGACTGCCGTATATGCATTTTCTAACTCTCTTTTTGTCTCTGAGACTGTTAATCTAGCATCTTTAATACAGCTATCCCATATAGGCTTCTACTTTGACACAGAACACACCTCACAAACAGCTCAGCGAGACCGATGCGCTTGCGCTTGCGTCAAGAACCGATACAGTAGAGCTTGCCGCTGAGGCTCGGGCACTGTGTGACAGCGCCCATGGCAATATCATCACCTATTCCAAGAAGGTCTTCATACCCTTAACACACCTGTGCAGGGATGTTTGCCACTACTGCACATTCGCGCGCACACCAAAACGTATCGACCAACCCTATTTGCCAGTCGAGCAGGTCCTCGAACTCTGCCACCAAGGCGCCGCCGAAGGTTGCCAGGAAGCACTGTTTACCCTCGGCGAAAAGCCCGAACTCAGGTACAAGGCAGCCCGTGATGCACTCGCAGAATTAGGCTTCGAATCGACTATCGACTATGTAATCGAGGTAGCCGGCAGAGTTCTCAAGGAAACAGGCCTGATACCTCATATCAACGCTGGCAATATGACCGCGGAGGAAATCAACAGGCTGCGCCAAGTCAGCGCCTCAATGGGTATCATGCTTGAATCTGTCTCATCTCGTCTCTGCGAGAAAGGCATGCCTCATTATGGCTCGCCGGATAAAGACCCTAAGACACGACTCGAGACCATAGAACTCGCAGGCAGAGCCCAAGTGCCATTTACCTCAGGAATTTTGATTGGCATTGGTGAAACAAGATTGGAGAGAATTGAATCATTTCTGGCACTGCATCGCGCACATCAAAAACACGGACACCTGCAGGAAGTCATTGTGCAAAATTTTCGTGCGAAGCCTAATACCAAGATGGCACAGTCCCCGGAGCCTGACTTGCATGAACTGGTTTGGACTCTCGCTGTGGCAAGATTAGTCTTCGGTGCACAGATGAATATTCAGGCTCCGCCAAACCTTAGCCCAGGTGTTCTTCCTCAGCTAGTCGATGCCGGAATAAACGATTGGGGAGGCGTTTCACCTCTGACGCCCGACCATGTGAATCCAGAAGCACCTTGGCCGCATCTTGAAAACCTCGCAAGAGAAACCGCCGCTGCCGGAAAATTTCTGGAACAGCGCTTGACCATCTATCCCGAATACGCGACAGACCCTCAGAGATGGTTGGACGACAAATTAAAATTTCCAATCATGAAACAAAGCGACAGTAGCGGCTTCGCCAAGAGGGACACCTGGACACCGGGTGCGAGCGAAGCCATTCCAAACCTGGATAAAAACCTACTGTATGACGCCATTCCCATTGAAAAAGTCTCTGCCGAGGTGCAACGAATCGTAAGGGCCTGCGAAAACCAGCAGGAACTTACAATCTCCGAAGTCAGCCGCTTATTCGAAAGCCGTGGAGCCGACTTCGCCTATGTTGCTCAATCTGCCGACAAACTAAGACAGCAATGCAACGGCGATACAGTCAGCTATGTAGTAAACAGAAACATTAATTACACCAATGTTTGCTATTTTAAGTGTCAGTTCTGTGCGTTTTCGAAAGGCAAGCTCAGTGAAGACCTGCGCGGTCGTCCCTATGACATAAGTGCCGAAGAAATTGTCAGACGCACTATCGAAGCGTGGGACCGAGGTGCCACCGAGGTCTGCATGCAGGGTGGAATTCATCCAGACTACACCGGCCAGACCTATCTCGATATTATCGAAACCGTGAGAAATGCAGTACCGGACATGCATATTCATGCTTTCTCCCCACTAGAGGTATGGCAGGGAGCTGCCACCCTAGAAATTTCACTGGAAGAGTTTCTCGAGAAGCTTAAAGCGGCCGGCTTGAATACCTTACCTGGCACTGCTGCGGAAGTCTTAGATGATGAAGTCAGAGAAGTGCTATGCGCGGATAAGTTGAACTCCGAACAGTGGCTTGAAGTAATGGAAACTGCGCACAAAGTGGGGTTTAAAACCACCGCGACTATTATGTACGGTCATATCGACAGACCCAGACACTGGGCCAACCATTTACTCAGAATCCGTGCACTACAAAAACGCACAGGCGGCTTTACTGAGTTCGTTCCCCTACCCTATGTGCATATGGAAGCCCCCATGTATCTCAAGGGGCGCTCTCGACGCGGCCCAAGTTTCCGTGAGGCGGTGCTAGTGCACGCGGTAGCCAGGTTGGTATTTCATGGGCAGATCCAAAATATTCAGGCCTCTTGGGTCAAAATGGGCCTCGACGGGGTGGCTGCCTGCCTAAACGCCGGCGCCAATGATCTGGGCGGCACATTGATGAATGAGAGCATTACCAGGGCCGCAGGAGCAAGTTACGGGCAGGAATGGACAGCCCAAGCCATAGAAGACACAATTAGTAACATGGACCGGCTGCCTCGCATGCGCAATACGCTGTATGCTTGTGCACCATCAGATCGGCATCAAACAGCTATAAACGCTCAGGAATTGCGCGAGATCGAGAATAATTCTGCTGACAAGAAACAGCGTAGCAAGAAGTTGGAAAACCTGGCCCAAGCTATTTGGTAGACCCACACGGATTTATGAAGCCGCAAGACATGAAAACCAAACCCTCTCCCTATACGTAACTACCACAAGACAACCTTGTCTAAACTAAGGTCTATTAACCAGGAATAGTTAAACTCAGTATGAAAATCGCAATCACCGGGGCAAACAGTAGTGTTGGCCTAAATCTATTGAAGCATATCGTCTCCGCAACAGACATTAATGTAATCGCTGGCGTTCGTTCCGAACGTGCTATGAAATCCCTGCCGAGTTCCCCCCAGGTAGACCCGCGCATTATTTCCTATCAAGATCCGGCCAAACTAGCGGCCACCCTTGAAGGCGCAGACTGTATCGTGCATCTTGCAGGCATATTGATCGAAGACAAAAATACCAGCTATCAAAGTGCGAATGTCGACGCTACCGAAGCCGTAGTGAAAGCTGCGCAGCAACTGAATACAAAACATCTAGTATTCATAAGTGTAGTTGGCGCAGGCGCAGATTCTGCTAATGCCTATTTCCGATCGAAAGGCCTCGCCGAGGAGATCGTTAATAAATCGGGCCTCCCTGCTAGCATAATCCGCACACCCATATTGCTGGGCCCGAACACCGCCGGTGCAAGCTCTATCATAGGGGCCGCCACACAGAGTAGAACTAAAATTCTTGGCGGTGGGAAATACTTCATGCGCCCACTAGACATCGACGACCTCAATCAGGCCATCTTGAATTGCTGCGATGGCGAGTCAACGAAGGCTGCTCTTTATGAACTGGTTGGACCAGAACCTATTAGCTATCGCGATCTTATTCAGAAGACTGGGTCGATGATGAACAACAACGTTGAAATTGGGTCTGTTCCAATATTTCTCGCCAAGTTAGTTGCATCTATTAGCTCACGCATCAAAGGAGGCGGCATAACCCCTACGGTAATCGACGTAATAACTATGGACGAAGTGGTCGCCGACAACGCCGATGGCACACTCAATATTACACTAACACCTCTGCAGAACACTCTTGAAAAAATCCTGGAGCACAAGAAAAACAAATGAGCGAAGAAACCCAAAATGCTACTGAAGAAACAGCCACCTCTGATGAAACTATGGCTCCTGGCAAGAAGAAGCCCAACCCAATCGGCCGCGTACTATTCCTAATACTTACCGCCGCCTGCTTTGCCTATCTTTATTACAGGCTGAATGGCGCAGCCGCACGCGAAGGTCTGAGCCTTGTCGAGTACATGAGCCAGGTGTTCTCCACAGTGAATTGGATTCCGTGGCTACTGCTAATGATCGGCTACTCACTACTCTACTTCGCCATAGACACCCTGGTAGTGACCAAGGCGCTAAACTGGTTTATTGCCGACATCAAATACAAAGACATCATGCCTATACGTGCTAGCGCCTATATCATCTCCATCTTCAACGAACAGATAGGCAAAGGCGCGATGGCTTATTACCTAAATAAGCGCGATCAAATACCTGGCTGGGAAGTTGGCTCGGTCATGTTGTTCGTGATGTTCTGCGAAATATATTATCTGCTGGTCTGGGCTACTATCGGCTTCGCGGTTGCCGGCAGCTCCTTACCCGATGTTTTCGGCCTTGTGCCCTATATTGCCGGAGCGGCGGCTGTACTCCTGGTCTTGTGGATTGCTTATTTCCAGGGGGCTATCCTCCCGAATAATAAATTTCGCGACCGTCGAGTATTGCACGCCTTTCGTCTGGCGAAGCCCTGGCACTACGGTGCCTTCTTCTTGCTGCGCTCTCCAGCCTTGTTAGCCGCTATTGTCGTCTATACCGTGGCTCTTAACCTATTCGGTGTCGAAGCCTCGCTATTGACACTGCTACCATTCTTGCCGGTGATCTTTTTTGCTGCGGCCGTGCCCACGCCCATGCGAGCCGCCGCCATAACATTCTGGGTTATCCTGTTTCCAGAGAACGAAGGTCAGATGGCCGCCTTTGGTTTCGTACAACATAATTTCTTTATCTTGTTTAATGCGGCTATCGGGCTAGTGTTCTGGCGTAAAGCCCAACGCGACCTTTTTGGGAAGTAATGGCCAATCTGCTAACTGCTGTACGCCTGCTACTCGTTATTCCAGTAGCATTGGCGATAGCGAATGCTCATCTCATGATGAGCTGGCTACTCCTAGCTCTAATACTAATTGCTATAGCTAGCGACTACTTCGACGGAAAGCTTGCCCGGGCTTTGCACACTGCGTCTGCTCGAGGCATGTTATTCGATCATGGGACAGACTTTGTTTTCGTGACTACCGCCCTATTTGCCCTGTCTACTATAGACTTGGCACCCCCGCTTCTTCCGCTCTTGATAGCTGTCGCCTTTTCCCAGTACGTTCTGGATTCCTACTTTCTATTCAAGCAAAAACAATTGCGCATGAGCTTCCTCGGACGCTGGAATGGTATTCTCTACTTTGTGCCTATCGTGTTTCTAGCTACCTCCAGACTCCCCTTGTTGGAAGACAGACAGGATCTACTTAATACGGCAATCATTTACTTCAACTACATCTTAGTTGTCTCTACCCTGGCTTCAATTTTCGATCGCGCAATCGCCCCGCTTCGCGCCTCAGAAAATTAACTTGATAATGGATAGCCTCATCGCCAATCGGTACCTACCACTTCTGCTATGCCTTAGCAGTGTATTGCTCCCCACCTGCGCCAGAAGTGCTGAATCTGATTCTACTCTCGCCCTATTTCAAGCCATAGACGAACGCCTGGGGTATATGGAAGAGGTCGGCCTGTATAAGGCTAAAAATCAAATTCCCATCGAAGATCTAGAACGGGAGAGGATTGTCCTTAATGATGCCAAGAATCGCGCTGCGAGCCAGGGGCTGGACCCGGAATCTATGGAAACCTTCTTCATCGCTCAGATCAATGCTGCAAAGGCAATACAATACCGTTATCGTGCACAACTGTTGATCCAGGAAATACCCAGGAGAAACGTGGATCTCCAGACAGGCATCAGACCCGCCCTCGACCAACTGGGGAGCGACATTATCAGGCTCTTTGCTGTATTGCTTAGTAACGAACACCTATTAAACGAACAGGATCGAGACTTATTCCTGGCTACAATTCAGCGTAATCTGCTCACCGACGCAGACAAGCAGGCGCTATTTAGCGCGATGCTGGAAGTTAAACTAGCCCGATAACCTGATCCCATCTCGTATTGAACAATTCTAGCTAGCAAGGCACACTTAGCTACCGTAACGATTGCAACAAAAAGCACGTCTAGAAACAGAACAATAAAATAAACCTCTAAATTGGGGACAGACACGATGCCATTCGACATAACAATTACACTCAGCGATGAAGACCTAGAAAAGTTTCAAGAAAGTATTGATAAAGGAAAGCGGGCGATAAGTGACAATGAGAGTGCGCAAAGCATCGAGAAAAAATCCGCCGAACTGATACAACGAGCTGGCGAGAATGACCTACCCCAATTCGTTCGCGACAGGGTGCTAAAACTACAGATACTACTCAATATGATTAGAGACGCAGAGTGGGAACTTAGCGAAGCTGAAATAAACAGCATTCGCGGAGCACTCTACTACTTTATCGATCCCGATGACTTAATTCCAGACCATATTCCTGGCATTGGCTTCCTGGATGATGCCATGTATGCGTAAATCATCGTTCAGGAACTTAGGGTCGAAATAAAGATGTATCAGGAGTTCTGTCACTTTCGTATCGCTGAAGAAAATAGACGCAAGAAACACGGCATCGACCCCCACGTGGGCCGCGAAGACTGGATTGCCGACAAGCGCGCAATCCTGCACGCACGTATGCGAGAGAGACGCGCCCTGCGTAAAGGCGGGCGCGGGCTGCGCATGCGCATATTCTAGATGACTAGTTGGAGTTTTCATTGAGCAGAACCACCACCCTTATAGCTTTGAGTTTTGCGTCTCTGATTGGCTCAATTCAATCATCGGCAGTCGCGCAGCAATCCGTTGTTGTCATCGATGAGGCTGTACGAAATTCTTTCGATGCGATCGTTGCAGATCCTCGGGTTGCCGACGCGCTAGCCAGGATAGAAGCGCGGGAACCTGAAATGATCAGAGAGCAATTTCGATTGACTGAGATCCCCGCTCCGCCATTTAAGGAGCAGGTGCGCGCCGACTATTACCTTTCGCTGATGCAGGATCGCGGATTGGAGGATGCCTATATCGATAGTGAGGGCAACGCTATAGGCATACATCGCGGAAACGGTGACGGCCCCACGTTTTTAATCGCCGCACATCTAGATACAGTATTTCCTGAGGGCGTAGACACTAGCGTCGAGCTTCGCGGGGGTCGTTATTATGCCCCGGGAATCGGTGACGATACGCGCGGGCTTGCCGCAATGCTCTCTATCATCGAAACACTCAATGAGTCTGACATTCAAACCCATGGCGACATCATGTTTGCCGCCAATGTAGGCGAGGAAGGTAGGGGCGATTTACGTGGTATCAAGGCGATCTTCAGAGATCACCCCGAGATCGACGGCTTCGTATCTATAGATGGCGTAAACCTGAGACGCATTACCAATGGTGGCACCGGCAGCAGGCGCTTCGAATTTCGCTTTGCTGGGCCCGGCGGACACTCCTTCGGCGCCTTCGGTCTGAGCAGCGCGATACATGCCATGGGCCGGACAATAAACAAGATCGCCGACTTCGAGACACCAAGTTTTCCCAAGACGACATTTACTGTAGGCACTGTCGCCGGCGGCACATCGGTAAACTCAATAGCAGCGGATGCGGTTTTCGCTCTGGACATGAGATCCAACGATCGCGAACAGCTCGCGCTGCTGGAGCAGCGCGCAAAGACTGCCGCGCTCGAGGCGGTCGCTGAAGAAAATGAACGCTGGGACAACGGCGAGATAAGCGTGGAATTTGTGCTGATCGGTGATCGACCGGTTGGACAAACCTCTGCAACAACTAAATTAGTTCAAGCCGCCGCACTGGCCTTCGATAGAGTAGGCATAGAATTACAGAGTCTGGGAATTTCGAGCACCGACTCGAATGTTCCAATGTCGCTGGGCATCCCGGCGATCACCATTGCCGGTGGCGGTAACGGCGGTGGCGCACACTCCCCTGACGAATGGTTTATGCCTACCAATTCTCACCTGGGCCCCCAGACTTCGTTCCTTATCACCTTAGCTATGGTCGGTATTCAAGGAATTAATAGCGGTCTTCTCGAACAGATGGGCCGCTGAACTTCATCGATGAAGGACAGCACAGTCGGCCCATGAGCGACAACGCCGCTCAATAACAGGAAAAGCTAAAGCGCTCTATTCGGAATCCGCACCCTTGCGCAGATGCCCGTAAATAAGCTCCTCGGTAAATTCAACACACTTGTATTCCAGTAGTTGCATATTTTCATCAAGCCTCCGGTAGAGCGGAAGTTTAAGCGTCCATGCTGAACTATAGACATTGGGGTCTTCAAGTGTAGCCTCATACATAAGCGTATTAGGCCCCAGATGCGTATAGCGCTCTGTTACGCGCAAGGCATCGCTATGATGATTGCCCGCATGATCCAACCATGTATCTGGCACTTGGTCACTCACATCGATGACCAAACTATCCCCCTCGATTCGGCCGCGTGAATGCCCCATCCAACTAAAAATCGGTGCTTCGAAGTCTGGCCGATCCATATAGACAATACGGCTCGCACTGGCAAACTCATAAGCCATAACGACATGATCGGGAGACTGTATTATTTGAAAAGGGAACGGCAGATAGGTCGCCCGCGGAATTCCAGGCATATAGCATTTCACGACCGGATCCAAAGCCAGCCAGTCTGCCCTATTTTCCTGCTGCTTGGCCCGGGCTTCGGCCGTATAGGGGATTAATCCACCCTCTACAATTCCCAGGCTCCCTGGAATAGCGCCTATGGCACCTAATTCCACTACGGGACCAAAATCTGCGGCGCGGGGCTCGATATTCCAATGGGCACTGCCAATTGCCTGCCAAATACCATTAAAGTCTGGCTTTCCGTCTGCCGTTCTTGGCACAGAATCATTCTCGGCCGCGAGACCTACACTACTCAGCATCAACAGCGCTGACGCCAGGAAAGCGGCCAATCCAGGGTGTTTACGTTCAGGTCTAGCCATGAAAGCACGCATAGTCTTACTCCATTCTTATTATTTCGAGTAACCATATCACTTTCGGGACAGCAGCCAAATTTTAAATAGATGAGATTAACGACTACTTGACGGATTACGTATTGACAGCAAGCTTCAGCCCAGCTAAATATCGGGTATCCGGGGGACTTTACCCTTACTTAATTGGCCTTGGGGCGAAACGATGTCACTAACGCGAAGAGAATTGCTCAAGGGGAGCGCAGCTGTGGCCGGCGCAGCAACTATTATAAATTCTTCTCTGGCCCAGACCCCTCTGAGCACAGTTCTTATCCCCTCTTCTGGACAGATTGTGCCTAGAGTAGGAATTGGCTGCAGAAACTATCGAGCCCAGGCTGGGGATACCGAGCTCGCCGTATTTCGCGACACATTCGCGCAGTACCACCGCCTGGGCGGAAAGATCATCGATACATCACCTAACTACGGAAACTCCGAAGAGGTCATAGGGCGCATCATGGCAGATCTTGGTATTCGCGAAGACTTATGGGTCGCGACCAAGGTAGATCGCGAAGATCGCACCGAGGGCATAAACCGAATGGAAAGATCATTCGAGTTACTCGGTGGCGAGCATTTTGAGCTAATGCAGATACATAACTTGCGCGGTACCGCGACCCTGCTTGAAACCATGCAAGCATGGAAGGAACAAGGAAGATTTCGCTACATTGGTGTAACTACCTCCAACAAACGGCAATATGAGCAACTCATTGAGGTAATGGAAAACAACACATTGGATTTTATTCAAGTCGACTATTCACTTGGCAACCGCAGTGCGGCAGAAAGGATCCTCCCCCTGGCGCGGGATCGAGGCATTGCCGTACTAACAAATTTACCCTTTGGCCGTGGCCGCCTATTCAATGCGGTAGGTGACAGGCCCTTACCGGACTGGGC
>CAJQHM010000066.1 GCA_905478195.1 uncultured Pseudomonadales bacterium | reverse complement strand
TTTAGTTCAATGTAGATTCCGGCCCGCAGTCTGCCAGCAGTCCTGCTGCCAATGCCTCGAGCAAATTCAATGCAAACTGCCCCTAGTGACATGGTGATGGCGGCTAACATAAAAGTAGCATTGCCTAAAGTAAAATGACTAGATAGTATCTTTGATCTTATTCACGGCATTCCTATTTAAACCCATTCCAGTGAGTATTGGCCCCTACTACGGGCCCGCACAGATACCTATGATGGCTAGTAATTAGAAAGAAAAGAGTCGCTGCAGCATCTAAAAATAATAGTTAATCGCACAGAGGATTACCAATGAACAGTTCAATCATCAGATCATCTATCTTTACAACATTGCTTGGCACCGTTGTCTTCATCTCTTCTCTGGCCAGCGCTCAATCATCTCCACCCGAAGGCTGGGTGACGCCCTATCCGGCATTTCGTGTCATCGGTCCTCTATACGGAGTTGGCATGCTGGATCTCAGTGTATTTCTGATTACATCCGAGGAAGGCCATATCCTCATCAATACAGGGTTGGCGGATTCCACAGAACATATACGTAACAACATCGAGTCTTTGGGATTTCGCCTGGAAGATGTGCGCATCTTGCTCACCATGCAAGCGCACTGGGATCACACCGCTGCAATGGCCGAGATTAAACAGCTCACCGGGGCCGAAGTATGGGCCACACCTGCCGATGCTAGAGTGTTGCAAGATGGTGGATTTAGTGACGCCCATTTCGGCGGACGGGAATCTTTTGATCCGGTATCGGTCGATCGCATTATTGAGCAGGATGATGTTATAACCCTGGGCGATCTGAGCATCACCGTGCATGAGCATCCGGGCCACACCGAAGGCAGTTCCAGCTACAGCTTTCAAGTGAGTGAGAATGACCGAACCTATGATGTCGCCATCGCCAACATGGGCACCATCAACCCCGGTAAACATATCGTTATTGACCCGACCTATGAAGGCGTCGCGGTAGATTTCGCCACTACCTATAACAAGCAGAAACAGATGGACGTGGATGTCTGGGTATCCGCCCATGCCAGCCAGTACAATATGCATGAGAAGTACACGCCAGGTCGTCCCTATACCCCGGATACCTTTGTCGATCCGATGGGGTTTATCAAGGCCGTCGAAAGATTGGAGACAGCCTATCTGAGTGTCATAGCACAGGAGCTGGACCAATAATCAAAGCAAAAAACTCGAAGTGATTTGATTGCGGGAGGGTTGTGAATTTTTATACCGCGTTCCTCCGCCTGGACCGGTGGCAAATGAAATTCTGCCCAGTCTCCCGAACAATAACTTGATACAAATAAAAAAGCCCCGACCAACAGGCCGGGGCTTTTTTAAATCTAGAGCAAATCGTTCTAGCGCTTATCCAACCGCACCCGTCTCCTCAACCTGATAATTAAGGTCGAAACGACTCAATGGTAATTGACGCACGCGAGTGCCGGTAGCATTGAACACGGCATTCATCAGTGCTGGCGCAATACCCGGCGTGCCTGGCTCTCCAGCCCCACCGATATCGTGCCCACTATTGATAACATGCGTCTCAATGTTAGGCGCTTCATTCATCCGCACTGCCTTGTAGTCATGAAAGTTGCTTTGCACCACCGCACCCTTCTCGATGGTGATCTCGCCATGCAGTGCTGCGGTCAAGCCATAGATGATGCCGGATTCGAGTTGCGCCGCTATGCCGTCTGGAGCTACCGCAAGCCCCGGATCTATTACCGCGACTACCCTCTCTACGGAAACCTCACCCTCAACCACCGCAACTTCGACAACCTGTGCGACTAGGGAGCCGAATGACTCCTGCAGCGAGATGCCTCGGCCGCTACCTTCAGGCAATGGCCTGCTCCACTGAGCTTCCTCTGCTGCTTTATTAAGAACCGCTAAATGCCGCGGGCTGTCTTTGAGTAATTCGGCACGAAATTCAAAGGAATCTTTGCCAGCCGCGTTAGCCACTTCATCAATAAACGATTCGGTAAAGAAGCCGTGTTGCGAGTGATCGACGCTGCGCCATGCTCCGAAAGGTATATGCACGGGACTACTCACATAACCGATATCCTGCGCCGGAATAGCGTAAGGAATCAATGGCGCCTCGATCGGCTCATTCTTGTTGGTGTAGGTGTTCTCCCAGGCCAGGAGATTGTCCTGCGCATCGAAAGCGGCTCGAAAACGACTCTGCACAGCAGGCCTGTAGAAATCCTGGCGCACGTCTTCCTCTCGTGACCAGATGAGCTGCACCGGCCTGCCCACTTCTCTAGCTAGATGCGCCACCTGAAGCGCCCAGTCAGGACGGGCCTTGCGTCCAAAACCGCCACCCATGGAATGATTATGAAGAGTGACTTTCTCAGGGTCCATGCCTAGCGAATCGGCAATATCTCTGCGAAAACCCAGAGGGTTCTGACAGCCTACCCAAATTTCGGCGCTATCCGTTCTAACATCGGCGGTTGCATTTAATGGCTCCATACAGGTGTGTGCCAGAAATGGCACGTGATAGTCGGCATCAACAACTTTTGCCGCACCGGCAAAAACAGAACTGGCTTCGCCCTGGACATGGTCAGTCTGACGTTCAGCACTGGCTGAAATATCGCGATTGAATTGTTCAAAAATTCCATCGCTGGAGACCGTCTCAAAACCCACTTCACTCCATTGCACTTTCAGCTCTTTAAGCCCTTTACTGGCGGACCAATAACTATCGGCGACAACAGCCACTGTTTCAGCGGAGACGGTATCTCCAAGCATGCTGCTAACCGTTGTGGCAGGAATAACTATAACGTCTACCACGCCCTCTACGGAGCGCGCCACGCTATCATCCAGCTCTACTACACTGCCACCGGGTACGGGGGAACGAACCACGGTCGCATACAGCATATTGGGCAACTGTACATCCATGGCGAATTTTAGCGAGCCATCTACTTTAGCCGGAATATCTCGTCGCGGTTTATGGGTGCCAACAATTTTGTAATCTGCCGGATCTTTAAAAGTAGGCGTATAGGAAGGCGTCATTCCAGCGACGTCGGCAGCAAAGGAGGCATAGGGCTCTCTTCGATTAGATGCCGCATGAATAAGATGGCTCTTCTCGGTAGCGATTTCCTCTACCGGTACATCCCAAGCTTCTGCAGCAGCCTGTTGTAACAGTTGTCTCGTAGCTGCGCCAGCTGTTCGCATCGCCAAGATACCCGTTGTGCGAACACTCATACTGCCGCCGGTGATCTGCATATTTAGCGTATCGGCAACACGCATCATCATGCCGTCAACTGTTGGTATCACCAGTTTAGGAAAGTCTATTCCTGTCAGCAGGTAGCGCCGCCCCGCTGCATACATAGCATACTCGCCAATGGCTGGTGCTTCCTCCAGCTTCAGCTGATCCCAATCGGCATCAAGCTCCTCTGCAAGCATCTGACCTAGTGCCGTATGCACACCCTGACCCATTTCAGAATGTGGAATAATAGCTGTGATCGTATTGTCACTATCGATCTTGACATAGGTGTGTACCAGATTGGCACCATCATCGCCCAACTTCGCCGCGAGGTCCTTAACCTGATTGCCGGGCCGCATGGCTATCCCAACAACGACTCCACCACCGGCTACGATACCGCTTGTTATAAATGCGCGTCTGGTCCATTTAGACATGATTCACCTCCGCTCCGTTGTAAAACAATGTCTCGTCTGTATTGGACGCGATGCCCACCGAATCGACAGATTTGATAGCGCTGCGTATACGCCCGTACATGCCACAACGGCAAATATTGCCCTGCATGGCCGTATCTATATCAGCATCAGTTGGATTGGGATTGTTGGAGAGCAATGCTGAGGCAGACATCAGCTGGCCCGATTGGCAGTAGCCACATTGCGGAACCTGATGGTCGACCCAGGCCTGCTGCAAGGGATGTAATTCACCTGATGCCGAACGCAGCCCTTCAATAGTCGTCACCTGCTTGCCTTCGATATCTGAGATGGGCGTGACACACGAGCGCGTCGCCGCCCCATCGATATGGACAGTACAGGCGCCGCACTGCGATATGCCGCAACCAAATTTTGTTCCGGTGAGACCGAGTTGCTCACGAATTACCCACAGCAGCGGCTTAGATGGATCTACATCTACCGTCTGCTGAACACCATTCACCCAAAAGGAAGTACTCATTACTTTCTCCAGCAATTAATTTGAAAGGAATCGATCACCAGCCCACCTACGTGTTTTATCTCGATTTCAGCGATAGAAGTCCGCATCGTGAAATCGTTTTTACTACGAGCCGGTCAAATTACTTTGTAATTCCTGACATATTATGCAGTAATTGTCAGATTGTCTATAAAAACCGGCCCAGGCCACCTGACTAAACATGCTATTGAAGATAGAATGCAAACCATGAAGAAATCGACGCAGCCCTCAGCGCGAGCAAGCGCGAAGAAGAACGCCGTATTGGACACCACGGCTGATGTGTTCGCCCAGTATGGCTTCAAGCGCACGACGATGAACGACATAGCCCAGGCCGCCGGAATCTCCCGGCCCGCACTCTATCTGATGTTCGACAACAAAGAACAGCTATTCAAAGAACTCGCAGCCTACCGTCTGGATCTGGCATTAAGAGAAGCCAAAGCCGTTCTAGAAGGCGATGGAAGTGTGAGCAGCCGCTTCATTGACGCGATAATGATTTTTGAGAAAACCTACACCGAGCCTGTTGCCAACTCGCCCCATGGCGCTGAGCTGATAGATGTAAATATGAATCTGGCGACAGATGTCATGAGTAAAGGCTATGCAAGGCTGATTGCGGCCCTCGCAAAACTCCTCAAGGATGCAGATAAGTCCGGAGAAGTCAGCTTTAAGAATACACCTATGAGCTACAAGACATTCGTCGAATTGTTGTTGTCATCCATCGGCGGGCTTAAGAAGAAAGCCGGTTCGAAGGCGGAATATCGAAAGCAAACCCAACAGGTCGCGCATGTTTTCCTAAGCTCTATCATCAAATAAGCTGACGACTCGATTCGCGCTTAGTTTTGCCAGAATAGAATACCGCAGTTCTGGATAGGCTCCATCAGCAAATCCATGGCACGCTTCGAGTTCACCGATCTAATACAGTGACTCAACTGCAATATCGATCATGCGCTGCGCAAAAAAACCTCATACCGACGACTAGACCAATTGCAAAGCACATGTGATGAGCGCGTCATTACAAGCCAGGCAAAAAAGAGAATAAATAACTACGCGCTGGGAGACTAATCTAATTTTGGTTGGAACTCAGGTGTAGAGATGGCAAGCGACTTGTCTTTCTATGTCCTTTAGAGGAATAAGCTGAGGAGTTATGCTCTTGCAGACATCCATAACTTTTGGACAACGGTTGGCAAATCGACATCCGGCAGGCACATTTACAGGCGACGGAATCTCCCCCTGAATAGCTGTAGATGGCCTCGACCTTTCCAACTCGGGATCGGGTTCAGGGTTTGAACCGATCAGCACCTCTGTATAGGGATGCTTTGGGTCGAAATAGACTTCATCTGCCCTGCCAACTTCAACCAGAGAACCAAGGTACATAACCGCCATTCGATCGCTGACATAGCGAACCATAGAAAGATCGTGAGCAATAAATAACAGAGTCAGACCCATGGACTCCTTAAGCTCACCCAACAGGTTGATCACCTGCGCCTGCACCGAAACATCCAGCGCCGAAATAGGTTCATCGCATACCACAAACTCCGGCTCCAGAATCATTGCCCTGGCGATACCGATACGCTGCCGCTGGCCGCCCGAGAATTCATGGGGGTAACGCGACATATGATCGGCGTGCAGGCCTACCTTCTCCAGCCAGATGGCTACCTTATCTCTAACAATTGATGAATCATGGTTCTGGTGAAGTTTCAGACCTTCTCCTACGATTTCACCAATAGTCATTCTCGGATTGAGAGAGGAATAGGGATCCTGAAATATCATCTGCATGTTAGTCGCAAAGCGACGAAAATCCTTTGCCTCATATTTCTGGGGAAGCACCTCTCCCCTGAACTTAACCTGCCCCGCTGTCTTATCATGAAGACCGAGCAAGGTCTTTCCTAATGTAGACTTACCGGAACCAGACTCTCCCACCAGGCCGACTATTTCTTTTTCCGCAATGGTTAAGGAAACGTTCTCTACGGCATGAACTCGTTGATTTCGACCCATATCGAAGAACTTGGTCAGCTCGATAACTTCAAGTAAGTTGCTCATTACGCCTCTTCCTTGAAATACAGTTGATCGGGCTTATTGGGCGAGGAAACGTGATGCAGCCAGCAGCGACTGAAGTGGCTTTCAGTCAGAAACGTATCGTCGGGTTGACGCTGGTTACAGATCTGCATCGCATAGGGACAGCGAGCACAATAACCACAGCCCCGCGGCGGTGAAAATAGATCGGGCGGGCTACCCTCGATAGGTTTCAGCTCATGTTGGAGAGAAGGATCATTTGTCGGCATGGCCTCTTTCAGCCCCAGAGTATACGGGTGTGCAGAGCGATAAAAAACATCATCGACCATGCCATGCTCAACTATCTTACCGGCGTACATAACTGCCACTTCGTCAGCCATTCTCGCAACTACACCGAGATCGTGTGTTATGAGGATTACTGCCATGCCTGTCTCTCTCTGCAGGTCCTGCAATAGATCAAGAATCTGTGCCTGAATCGTTACATCCAGAGCGGTTGTTGGCTCGTCGGCAATCAGGATTGAAGGCTTGCAGGCAATCGCCATTGCGATCATTGCGCGTTGCAACATTCCTCCAGAAAATTCGAAGGGATATTGTCGCGCCCTCTTCGCCGCTTCCGGAATCTTGCTCATCTCCAGCAGTCGAATAGCCTCATTGAATGCCTTCTTGTAACTGTAGCCGCGATGCACCTGAAGAGGTTCCGCTATCTGATCACCGATGGTCATAGTAGGGTTCAGAGAAGTCATTGGATCCTGAAAGATCATTCCGATTTCCGAACCCCGAATCTCCTTGCCGTTGACTACGGTACGGCCCAGAATCTCCTGACCCTTGAGCTTCGCCGAACCCGAAGTAATTCGACCGGGAGGCATGGGAATAAGCCCCATCATACTCTGTACCGTCACGGACTTACCGCAACCAGACTCGCCTACGATGGCAAGCGTCTTGCCTTTTTCTACAGAAAAAGAAACACCGCGAACAGCCTGAACAATTCCGCCATAGGTATCGAATTCGACAGCGAGGTCTTCAACCTCAAGCAGAGAGGCGCCGTTGTCAGCTTTAACCGAATTCATTCCTGATTCCTCATCCGTGCATCCAGCGCATCGCGCAGGCCATCGCCTAAAAGATTGAAAGCGAGAACAGTGATGCTGATAAACAAGGCCGGGAATATCAACTCATGTGGAGTTGTTAACATAGTCTTGATGCCTTCGTTGGACATCGAACCCCATGAAGGCGTCGGTGGAGCTACTCCCATTCCAATGAATGAAAGAAAAGCCTCGGTGAAAATAGCGCTTGGGATGGCGAAGGTGATTGTCACCAATACGACGCCCAAGGTATTAGGAATCATGTGGCGCAGAATCAGGTACCGCCTTGGAGCGCCCAACAATTGTGAGGCATGGATATATCCCTGCTCTCTTATCTGAAGAATTTGACCACGCACCAGACGTGAGGTGGCTGGCCACATCAAAACCACCATTGCCACCAGCATGGGAAAGACGCCGCTCTCCCCCGGACCGATACCGAAGGAAATCTTGAACAGAATCATGAACAGAAGAAAAGGCAGTGCCACGACAAAATCGGCGAAACGCATCATCAGCTGATCTACGCGGCCACCAACGAAGCCGGCAATAGATCCATAAATCACACCAAATAAAACGAAGAGAAAGGGAGCGCCAATTCCGATAAACAGCGACACTCGAGCACCTGCCATTAGTCGCGCGAGCATGTCGCGCCCGAGATAGTCTGTACCGAGTGGATGCCAGTCCAGATTTAACGCATCGCCTATCTGTAAATTCGACGATTCCTCGATCAAGCCCTGATCGATAGCCTCGAGAACTGTGGTAACTCGGTGCACATCGACTTCGATCACTTCGTAGTTGTCGAGAAGTTCACCCCGCGGCCCGAGAGGAACCAATACGTAATAGTATGTCAGAACCTTGAGGTCTAACCGGTCTTCAAAGGTTACGACACTATTGTCGAAAAATTCTGCCCGGGGTATACCGTATGATCGTTCAGGGCCTACGGGGAAAATATTTCGATATACGCGATGGCCATTAGCGCCGGGAAGGGCATCCCATTTCAGTCTTACCGATTGTGTAGTTGCCTCCCCCACAAGGGTAAGGCCTTCACCGAAGCGCAAGCCTTCGGTATCCCAGGGTGCATAGTCGGCAACGATGAGAGCGCTTCTTTCCGACCCCGGCGGTCTACTTATCTGATCCAGATCCTGCTGCGCCGGGTCTACGCTCCAGACCCAGGGGCCTGCCACAGTAAAAAGAATCAGGCCTATTACCAGATAAAGAGAGGCCAGGGCTCTTTTATTGGTTTTTAGTCGCGCCCAGGCGTCTTGCCAATAGGACTGTGACGGACGAGAGATCCCATGTATTTCCTGACCCGCCTCGAGAGGCCGAAAATCGGCGGATAAAAGTTCAGTCAATATTCCATCCTCACGCGTGGATCGATGAAACCGTAGAGCACATCAACCACGATCACCATGAACACCAGGAAGGCACCATAGAAGACAGTAGTTCCCATGATCACCGTGTAATCCAGTTGTTGCACGGCCTGCACGAAGTAACGGCCTAGACCCGGTATCGCGAAGACCAGTTCCACCACAAAACCGCCTGTAGTAATGGCGGCGATTGAGGGACCCAATACCGTGATTACTGGAAGAATGGCGTTGCGCAATTGATGTTTGGCAAAGATTCGAGCTGGAGGTACACCCTTGGCCTTCGCGGTTCTGACGAAGTCCGAGCTGATGATCTCCAACATGGAAGAGCGCATCAATCGGGTGAGATAGGCCATGGTTCCGAGCCCCAGCACCATCGCCGGAACCAGCATATGCAGCACCGTACCCCATCCGGCTACGGGCAAGACCGTGGTTCCGAATAATCCATTAACATTTACCAGAAATAACTGCGATATCGCCGCAACTACGAAGCTGGGAACCGATATCCCCAGTATTACCAGAAACATGATCACGTAGTCCGGCCAGCGGTTTCGATAAATTGCCGTCAACGCCCCCCAAAGCACACCACCCGCTGCGGCAAATATTACCGCCAGAATACCCAGAATAGCGGAAACCGGAAAATGATCTCTGATGATGTCGTTTACCTCACGATTTTCCTGCGTGAAGGAAATACCGAGGTCCCCCTGCAGCAGATTTCCCAGGTAGATTCCGTACTGAGTCATTACCGGCTTATCCAGACCATACTTTGCTTCGAGATTGGCTCGAATCGCATCGGTAGTGGCACGGTCATTTAGGAGAGGGTCGCCCGGCACATTATGCATGGCGAAGAAAGTAGCGGTCGCAATAAACCACACGGTAAAAATGCCCTGAACCAGGCGCTTAAGAATGAATATCCACATAGTACTGCGCATCACTAGGCCCTGAAGCAGGCTCTTGTTATCCGATCATTGAGGGAGTTAATCTTCAGCATCCTCTATATACGCGAAGTTGAAATCCACTTCGGGGCCGATCGATCGCCTCTTGAACCCCTTCAACCGGGGATCGACAACAAAGGACCAACCTCTCTCGTACATAGGAATCAGAGTCACATCCTCATAGACAATACGCTGAATTTCACCAAAGGCATCCAGTCTTTTCTTCGGATCCAGCTCAGCCTGAGCGATACGTACCTGAGCATCCATCTCGGAGCTATTATAGCGACCGCGATTATTAAGATTCCATGAAGCAAAGAAGTCTCCAAAGGTCAGGGGATCATCATAGTCCGGCCCCCAACCTGCGACGACGACATCGAAATCACCGGAAGTCATTTTCGCCAGTCGCTGCTTAAAATTCTGCACATCGATTCGAATCTCCAAGCCAAGGTTCTGCTTATAGAGCTCCTGATAATATTCTGATGAGAGTATGGAGATCGGTGTATCTCCTGTCAGAAACACGATGGGTGGAAACTCTTCGATGCCAAGCTCGATTCTGGCCATCTCCAGATGTTCCCGAGCCAACTCCAAATTCATCTTGTGTTCTACCGGTGGATACTCCGAGCGGAAAGCCCCGTTGAGCCCCTGAATCCACACCGGGAACAGACTAACCGCCGGGAGGTAGGCAGCTTCTTTTAGTACTTTATAGACCAGCTCATCGGAATTCTGCGCCAATTGCATAGCACGGCGGAAATTCCAATTGTCTGTGACTCGGCCTTCGCGATGATTAAATTCCAGAAAGAAGACCGTACCATCCATGACACGATCGATCTGCCAGCGCTGCTCCATCGCTTCCGGTAGCATCGGTGCCAGCAATTGCGTCTCTGCAATCTGACCGTCCTTGAATAGATTCAGCTTGGCATTTACATCGGTGGTTATATAGGCGGTGACTATCTCGTCGAGGAAACCCTTATGGTCGCCCCAGTAGCCTGGATTCTTGTACCACAACATGCTGGCCCCGTGAACCCATTCGTCAAGCACATAAGGACCGTTATAGAGCATTTCATCGGCATCGGCGCCATAGCGACCGTTGGTACTTTCATAAAATTCCTGCTGAAGAGGAAGGAAGGTAACAAAGGCGACCAGCTTGGCAAAGTACGGAGTGGGCTGAGCAAACTGAACCTCCAGAGTGCGATCGTCTACCGCTTGAACGCCGAGCATCTCCTTGGGCAGTTCACCCTGGGTAACGGCTTCTGCATTTAAGATCGGATAAAGTATGAACGCATACTCGGAGGCCGTATCTGGGTCGACAACTCGCTTCCAGGCAAACTCGAAATCATGTGCGGTTACCGGATCACCGTTGCTCCATCTGGCCTCTTCCCGAATCCAGAACGTAGCGCCATCCTCGCGAATTTCCCAGCGCTCCGCCATGCCAGGTATGAGCTGCATATTGTCATCGTAGGCCAACAAGCCTTCCATGACATGAGCCAGAACCACGAAGCTCGAGGCATCGGTGGCTCTGCCGGCGTCCAGCTGCGGAGGTTCTTGTCGCAAGGTGATAGTGATGCTGTTGTTCGCAGAATCGACGGCTCCGCCACTCGCCCCGCCACCTGTCCTGCCAGCGACGATAGAAAAAACATAGATGAGCACAGTCAAAAAAATGAGCGTATACAGAGCATAGATTGCCAACTGTTTACCAGCCGATTTGGCAAAGCTTTCATCGCTGTCTATCGCGGATCCTGTAGTAGCCATAGCGCCCTCTGTTAATCTTCAAAGAATACTCCAGCGCTCTGGCTATCACAAGCTGCAGCGGGGCTGAGCCAGTGTCTCGGGGAGTATAGAGAGTATAAGGGAAAGATTTATTCTAGATAGGAATGGGTGTGATTCAATTGACTCGAACCAAGAGAGGGTGAGAGTGCAGCTTACCGAAGCCCCCCTACCATATGGCTCAACTAGAATGCTGGTCTGGCTATATCGTCGTTTCCTTCATTCACATGTCATCTCTACCACAGCCATGAAGGGCCCTTTCTCACTGTTTCGCCCCATGAAGAAAGTTTCACCGACTGTCATCGACTCACTGCTTATAAAATTCGACAATGTTTTTTCGTACTCCGTGGTGAAGTCGAGACTAAAATCTACGCCCTCGTTCGTGTAATCCATTGTTTTCTTACCGGCCCCTTTTCTGACCATCTGCAGAAAACGATCGGCATAGATATCAGCAAGCAGGACACTGCCTTTTGCTGCATTGGCCCGAATCGCCTGCATTGTTCTACGCACATCGGCTTGCGACAGATAGAGCGTAACCCCTTCCCAGAGGAACAGGGTCTTCTTGTCAGGGTCAAAACCTGCCTCGATCAACTTGTCGAATAGCTTCTCGCTGGAAAAATCAATACTCACGAAACTCAAGTGCTCACATGGGATGCCTGCCGATTCCAGGGCTGCTATTTTTTGTTGCTGCACATTCGTCTGATCGAGCTCGAAGAACTTCACATTATTTTGCATTAGTTTTCCATAGGCTCGGGTATCGTAACCCGCCCCCATAAATACAAACTGTTCTACTTCCGGTATTGCCCGCTCAATAATGCAATCAAAATACAGTGTTCTGGAGATAACAAAATTTACCAGATTTTCTGACCCTAGCTCAGGCAGCTGAGGATAAATTGAAGGCTTACCGGCAATTTTATATTTTACCCACAAGGGAAATAGAGCCAACCACATACCCAACAATGAATTATTTGGCAATGCAGCTGCAAGCCTGGCCGTTGCCTCATCGTCTCGCATGCCAAATATATGCATGGTCCAGCGGCCATTGATTATCTCTATTGCAGTCTGGGATATGCCTAGCCGCTTGCTTACCACCATCTGCTTATATGCTTGCAGCAAAGCACCAAAAACAGACAGGGGAAGGAAGACGATCTGCAGCGGGATATAGATAATTAAGCTTAGTAGAGCCATGGATTCTCGCGTTAATTTTCTTGTGCAGCCAAATTATTTAGTAGACGTATCGTCCTCTGCGATAAGGTCGCGTGATTATTCAATTAGGTTCAATACAGACGGCTTTTCCCCTAGCTCTTTTTCCAGAGCTCTGCCTTTTGACTATTGAATCACTGTACCGGACAAGGAACCAATTACACACTCTACGGTAGTTCTCCCACGCCACCAAAGCAACGCAGCCCCTGGAGACATCGCGTGTGGAATGGTTCTTCGAGCAGGCCACCACTTCAATACTTTCTATCAATTTTCAATTGGTAGACTAGCGAGTAGTAGCCGAACAATCCAATGCGAAGTATTCTATGCTCTCTAGCCCATGAACAAGGGGAAATATTTATGTCGAAGACGAGTGTAGAACACCAGCATTCAGATACGGCAGAGGTGGCGGCGGGTTACCGTTCCGTCGCCTGCAAAGAGTACCCCGAGACTACTATCGGCGCAGATTATCTGGCTGAGCATTTTATTAGCACTTCCCATAAATTTCTCATCAAGTTTGGCTTTGTTAGAAAGCTGGGAATTGTAAAGAGCAGGAAATTTACGCCCGGGGGATTTAAGTATGTGTTGGCGAGGACGGCATTCTTCGACCAGCAACTATTGAACGCTCTAGGAAACGGTGCAAAGCAGCTTGTGATACTAGGCGCAGGTTTCGATACTCGCGCCTACCGTTTTGCCGAGCAGTGCTCGGGATGCAAGATCATCGAACTGGACATAGCAAGCACTCAGAACAGAAAGAAGGAATGCCTGCTAAACGCTGGCATAGCTATCCCGAAAAACCGCACCTTTGCTTCGATCAACTTTAATCTGGAATCATTGCAGGATGTTCTGCGGGAGGCTGGTTATGATAATGCAGTTCAGACCGTATTCTTGTGGGAAGGGGTGAGTATGTATCTGCAACAATCGGCAGTTGAAGCTACCTTGCAGTTCGTCGGCGCATGCAAAAACACCGAGAGCCTGTTGGTATTTGACTATATCGCCACGATTGCCGACAGCGAGGTAGATAATTACTACGGCGTCAAGACCTGGCGCGAAACCTGGGCCAGGTATCGCCAAGCCGAGCCGTTCAAATTCACTATTGATGACTCTCAGATAGCATCTTATTTGGAAGGTATGGGGCTGAGTATCAAAAGTCATTTAAAGGAGCGAGAGATCGAAGAGCGCTGCTTGCCACAGCCAGGCTATAAAAACCTGGGACGGGTCGCCGGCTGGTTTAGATTTCTGACGGTATCCCCCACCTGTTAAAGAAAAAAGGGGTCGGAGGGATTTAATTTAAATCCCTCCGACCCCTTTTACCAGCGCCTATCAATCCGATAGGGCTCGCAGTCAACCGGGGTCTCTTTGTCATCCGCCAACGCAACCAGCAGCGCCCCTGTTATCGCCGACTGGGTCAGGCCCAGATGACCATGACCAAATCCAAAGTAGGCATTCTCAAAATGGGGCGAGGCTGAAATTACAGGGATCGAATCGGGAACGCTGGGGCGATAGCCCATCCAACACTCACCACCCTCGGTTTGAAGGTCGGGCAACACCGTAGCGGCGCGTTTTGCCAGATGCCGAGCTCTAGAATAATCTGGCGGGGCATCGAGCCCGGCAAACTCCACCGTACCTGCCAGACGCAGTCCAGCCTCCATCGAGGTTGCTGCGAAGCCAAGCACTGGGAAGAGTAAGTTGTGATGTAATACGATTCCCGGATGGGGCAACATCAGGTGGTAACCGCGCTCCGTATCGAGGGGAACATGACTGCCCAGCTTTTTTGCCAAACGCTTCGAGTAGGCTCCAGCGGTGATAAACACCTCGTCGGTCTTTATCGGCCGCTCAGCCTGAACCTCAGTGACCCGGTTCCCATCACAGGAGAAACCTTGCACTTGGGTCTGAATGAAACTTCCACCGCGCTGTTGAAACATCTCAAACAGTTTTCGCGACAACGCCAAGGGTGAAATCGTATGAGCCGAATTCGGGGTAAAAACAGCGCCAGCCAGGCCAGCACTGAGGCTGGGTTCCAGCTTCAGTAGCTCTGCGCCATCAAGCAGTTGATAATCGACACCCCTTCGGTCTCTATACGCACACTCTTCTTTCGCCTTGGCGAACTGCGCCTGAGTTTCATAGATATAGAGCGTGCCATGCTGGCGCATGAGATGCTCAGCACCAGCCTCACGCAGAAGCGGTTCGAAATGGGATAAAGCCGAGTGGGACAGCGCAGAGATAGCAATCGAAGCTCTCTCAGCGGTTTCGGTATTGGCATTGCGCAGGAAACGAAAAAGCCAGGGCAGGAACTGCAAAAGATAGCCAGGGCGCAGCCGCAGCGGTGCCGTCCGATTCAGCGTCATTCCGGGAATTTCTTTCCAGATATCCGGCATCGACTCGGGATGCACCGCTCCGGTAGAGATGATCCCAGCATTGCCTGAACTGGTGCCCTCACCGGGCGGCAACCGGTCTATCAGCACAACCTGACGACCACTCTCCTGCAGAGCCAGGGCCGTCGCTAAGCCAACGATGCCGGCACCGATAACACTGCTTTGTTTCATTGGCCAAGTAATCCAAGACGAGATGGCAAAATCAATTAATAGGGCTAGAGTGAAAGCATACTAGTCTAGGGAAGAATTTTGCCTCAGTCGCACCCTGTCTTTCAATCTTTACTACAGTTCCAACTGCGGCACCGAGTAAGGCGAATTTGGGTCTACAGCCTGGCGCAAGGAAAACACATTGCCATCAATGTCGTTCGCATACACCTGCCAAAATTCACCCAGTAGTACCGGCTCGCTGACAAAATCTACGCCCAGGTCTGCCATGCGCGCATACTCCGCCTGAATATCTCCAACCTCAATGGAATAGGAATATCCAAGCGCTGTACTTAGCCGATTGCCAACAAACTCAGTCGTTTTAGGATTGTCATATTGCCAAAACTCCATGGTTTTCGCGCGCGGGTCCATTCTAAACCAAGTTACTTTCAAGGCCACATTGTCAATGTCGGTAGTATCGTCAAAGGTTACGCGATTTGCGATAGCGGCCTCGCGATACGGATCAAAGTCCATTATTTTTGCGTAGTAATCGGTTAGTCGCTCGATGTCATGAGTTACCAGAGCAACCTGTGTCATCCACATAGTAAGGCCTTGATCTAGCCAGGCCGGCTTTTTTGCATTCTCTCCAAGGCGCTCAAAGTCAAGCTGCTCCAGCTCGATCATATTTCCCTCAGGATCATAGGCGTAGGCATAGGTAACGCCCTGGCCTAGCAAATCTACTGGGCCATCACCGCGACTGAGTATCTCGGCACCAGCTTGTTCAAATCTGTCATACCCGGAGAACTCTTCCGGCGTCTGAAAACAAGTGTGCGTCATGCCAGGGCCCTGCACCAACATATTGCTGATTGGTACGTCACGGTTATGACTAAACTCTATCAGTTCGAAAAGCATATTTGGCGCCTCTAGCACGGCTATCTCAAACTCGATATCTGCACGGCCAAATAATTTATCCGCATCACTGTTATTGCGCACCACTTCCCTTCGAATTAATTTAAAACCCGAGGCTCTTTGATAGAAATCCAGAGACGCATCCAGATCTCTCACCGATAAGCCGATGTGATTGACGCCCATTAGGCTAGTCGGGGAATCATAGATTGTTGCCTTAGGATCTATTTCATAAGCCCGCACCGAAGAGAAACATACGCATATAGCTATAAGACCCAGGCATTGGAGACTGCGTCCCATTTCCGCATAACGATAAAAACTTATAGTCATTGCAACCTCAGCTTATTAAAAATTAATCCATGATTTGCGCAAATAATAGACCATCGCTTTACTGAATGCCATGCATGCTCCAGGTATTGTCACAACTGAATTGCCGCCGTATCGATAAGCCCCGAGCGCTATCGATATAGAAAACAAGATAGGGGTCTATTCCTGACCAAGCCCTTAACCGAGCAAAGAAAGTTTCTCCACACTCGTCCTCTTTCTTTATTCACCCTCTTCATTCACTCTTGAGAAATTCACCGATGAAAGATTCGCGAATCTGGACAAGGTTTTCGATTGGGGATAGCCTTGAGACTTCTTTTTAATACCAGAGTAAAAGTGATGCAGGGGATTTGCCTGGAATGTGGCATGAGCTTTAGCGAGGATACGCGTTACTGCCCTAAGTGTGATAACGCACTGGACCTTCAGCACGATGGCTCGACAATCACCGTGGATATAGCCCACGATGGTGAACGAGTCAGTGAAGCACTGCGCAAGATGCAAAGTGAAATTGATTTAGCACACAAAGCTGCTGCCATGTGCATTCGTCTTATTGTGGGCTCAGGCCTGATTCGTGACGAAGTCGTCCTCGCCCTGCGCGACTTAAAATTTCGCGGAGACATTAAGGATTTCGATCTCGAATCTGGTAATAGGGGTGCGGTGTTAGTAAGGCTTAAGGACTGATTAAACTCGGCGTAGAGGAAAGTTGTTTTGCCTGGCTTAGTCTTAGAGCTCGTAGACACTGTGGCTCAAAACTACTCAGACCACATAAAAATAGACTGCAAAAAAATGACAGCTACTACCTAACAACACGAACAGGTGAAAGATTGCATGATTAAATCGAATGCTCTTAATGCTATAGAGTGCCGCCCCCAGGGTATAGGCGAGTCCGCCTGCAACCAGCCAATTCAATCCTGCAGAAGGTAATTTATCGACCAGAGAGCCAATGACAAACAGAATCAGCCAGCCCATGAATACATACATGAGTGTTGATAGTAGTCGGTATCTCCCAGTAAAGAAGAGTTTTAGGATAATGCCCGTTAGCGCCATCATCCAACTTACGCCAAATATCACCCACCCGGTCGTGCCTTGAAGGGTGATCAAGCTGAACGGTGTATAAGTCCCCGCAATCAAGACATAGATACTGACATGATCGAGGATACGAAGCTTCGCTCGCCGCAGCTCATTCTTAGTGCTGTGATAGATAGATGAACAGCCATAGAGGAATGAGAGACTAAAACCGAAGATGGCTAAGCTTATTAGATACAGCGTATTGCCCAGCGCAAGTGCACGCTCCAGCAACGCTATGATCGCAATAATGCTCAGCACAAAGCCGACCACATGGGATGCTATGTTGAGCATTTCTTCAGCTGGAGAATAGTGTGGTATCGACGCTGTCTTGCCCATAGTTGTCAATACGTCGCTGGTAGCTAGATCAATATGCGGGGTAAAAGTAGAATCACGCCAGTTTAAACACAGCCGCGCTCTAGATCCTTAGCACGCTTCTTAGCAGGTTCTAATTCTTCTATTTCTAATCATCGACATGACAGACACATCAGGAGCTAGCCCTGCGCAAACCTCATACCGATGAATAGATTGAAAGCCCATCCGTGGGCTATGGGAAGTCTATCTTAATCTTGCACAGATGGGTGCTCATACCCTATAGGCAGCACCTGATCTGGGTCTACGCGAATACTGATATAGGTAATCTGATCCTGAATATTGCGGAAGCCATGAGGCACGCCTGCGGGTATGACAACAATATCTCCAACAGAGATGGTCTTGGTTTCGCCGTTAGTCACTACGCGACTTCCACTTGGGCCAATCAGCTCTAGGACTGACACATTGTTCGCTGGAAACTCTCGGCTTGCCGACTGTTTCTGATCTCCCCCGGTGACTAGTGTGCCTGAGCCGGATAGTACATAATATATTTCCGCTACTCGGTGATGCACGATCGCATTCACCTCTTCGCCTTCTGTGCGATTTCCCTTGCGCTGCAAAATGCCTACACCGATGTTAACTTCATCGCCTATATCAACCACTCTGATCTGCTGATCGATAGTTTCTCCCATGTGCTCAAATACCGTCATGATATCTGCACGCGAAACGTGAGTCGCCGTAGTTGGCGCCTGTGCTAGCAAGCCAGGTGAGAGAGTGCAAAAAAGGGCCGCACTTAGTAGGCGCTTTAGGGTTTTATTCGTCATTTTCCTTTTTCCTTTTTCTTGTTGGTCAGATTTTTAGGTAATACGTGCTACCCACCCACACCGTCTATTCGTTAACACTACTGTCTAGGGCAGAATAGAAATACAGTATTCTTAAGTGGGGACTCTTGAGAAATTTGCCGCATGCTCAGATTCTAACACACTGATAGTAATTGTGAATCGGGCGCACATCCTGCTTAAAACCCATCACGAAGGATCGACTGTGGCGCATATAGCCCTATTCGCGCTTTGAAGTATTCGGCCAGTTTTCGGCGTGTGTAACTATCGAGCCTCTGAGCATATGAATGCTCGCAACGCGTCCGTGCTGCCGGGGCAGATCTTCGCAATCGGCTATATGGTGCACTTAGGCTTACTATGAAGTACAGTTGGCCTAATTATTCTTTCGACACCCCTAATTCAACTTCTCAAAAATTTATACCCAATGAATCAATCCCCGCAAGCCGACTACGACGTAATCATTCTCGGTGCTGGCGCTGCCGGTCTATTCTGCGCATCAACGGCAGCTAAGCGTGGCCGGCGCGTGCTAGTCCTTGAGAAAGCCAACAAGATTGGCAAGAAAATTCTGATGTCCGGCGGGGGGCGCTGCAATTTCACTAATCAGTTTGTCGAAGCAGATAATTTTATTTCCAACAATCCGCATTTTTGCAAATCGGCATTGAGCACTTACTCTCAATGGGACTTCATTGATCTAGTTGAGCAGCACCATATCGAATACGAAGAGCGAGAACACGGACAATTGTTCTGCGTGCATTCTGCCAAAGATATCGTAGCCATGCTAAAGACGGAATGCGAACTATCGAGTGTGGAAATAAAAACCCATTGTGACGTTAACAACGTGACCGATTCAAAATCTGATGCACACGACAATTGCTATCGGGTAGAAATAGCACAGGGCCCGAGTGAGCCAAGAGAAACACGCACAATTAGCTGCCATTCTCTGGTGATTGCCAGTGGTGCATTGTCGGTTCCTACACTGGGCGGCAGCGGTATCGGATACGAGATTGCTAAACAGTTTGAGCTTGAGGTAACCGATCTGCGCAGTGGATTAGTTCCCTTTATGTTCTCCGATTTCATGAAACCCCTGTGCGAGCGGCTGTCTGGCTCTTCACTCGAAGTCGAGATTCGCTGCAACGGGCGAGCCTTTACCGAACAGCTACTGTTTACACATCGCGGGATCAGCGGCCCGGCAGTACTTCAAATATCCAACTACTGGCGTGAGGGCAATGAAATCGAAATAGATCTGCTACCCGCCTTCGATGCAAGTGAATGGTTATTGCAAGCCAAGCGAGACAAGATAAAAACCCAAGTTAAAACCTTTATCAGCCAGAAAATCGTGAAATCACTGACCGTCGAATTGCAGAGTTTATGGTGGCCGCAGTTGGCAGAAACACCCCTTCTTGAGTTTTCTGACAAACAACTGCGATCCATAGGAGAAAAAATTAACTGCTGGCAGCTAAAGCCGTCTGGTACAGAAGGCTATCGAACCGCCGAGGTTACTCTGGGCGGAGTAGACACAAACGCTATTAGCTCCAAGACCATGGAGGCAAAAAATCAAACCGGCCTGTATTTTATCGGCGAGGTACTGGACGTCAGCGGACATCTTGGCGGTTTCAATTTCCAATGGGCTTGGTCATCCGCCTATGTTGCAGGTCAGGTTGTATAGACTATAGCTATCTGGACAGCAGACCCTCCATCAAATCTTCTGAGACTGGACGCATTTATAACTAGAAATCTCTCGCACTTGCACCTACTACTTCTCAACCACGATAACTCTATTCACCGAGTCAAAAAGATCGGGGCAGCATTCTCTTTAGTGTGTCGTCCTTAACCACATAGTGATGATACAAGCCCGTCAGCGCATGGGTAACAATAAAGAAATAGCTGGATAGACCAAGCGCCTTATATATCTCTTCTACCAATCTGTCTGATGGTTATAATTCTTCCAAGCTGATCAGAATGTGCCGCGAATCTTGATAGCCAAAACTGGGCCGGCGTCGGAACAAGAATCCTCGATCTCATCGATTACACCGTTGGCGATAGTCCCATTGGTATAACGCGTGCGAATACGGCAGCGGTCGCGTGAATCTCGTGTTTCAAAGCGATAGACCAAGCCACCCCAGGCTTGCACTTCGATCCAGGTGGAGATAGAGCCAACCTTTGGATATTCCTCTATCTTGTCTACGTCATACACAAGGAAGTCATTGTAGAACTCACGGCGATAGTTGAATCCCCAGTTCATATTGTTGCGAGAGGGTATGTCATGACGAAAACCAAAACTGTAACGACTGGCACCGCCACGAATGGAACGCTCGCGTTCAACTCTCAGGAATGGATCGGTGAGACTGGATTCTTCCAGATTAAGTCCCGCCGTAAAAAGCATGTTTGGCTGGTTAATCATCGACAGGCGGATGCTGCTATTTAGATTAATACCATACTGCTCACCACTGCCTATATTGCCACGAGCGCCCAGAACTTGTGTGGCCGTAGACACATCGACGTTGTCAATCAGGTCATCGAAATCGTTGTAGAAGAAGTTGCCGCTTAGCACACCCGCGTCGTTAGGCAATCGGTATTCGAGATTCGCCAAATAACGCCAAGACTGTGTTTGACGCAGATCGGCATTACCTTCGAAGGCGTTCTGCTCATCATCAGATCCATCGATGCTGGCAGTGAAGTCCGAGAAGCTTAGCTGAGCGACATCTTTCTCGGCAGTTGCTCGAAACTGTATAGCAGGGGTGATATCAAAACGGTAATCTACCTTGGGCCTGAAGAAGGTAAAGCTGCGCGATTTGGCAACATCCCCGGATTGCGAGATTTCACTGTCTTCAAACAGAAACGTTGTTTCCAGGCTCATACGGTCATTCATCTGCCAGTTATGAATGGCAAAATATTCGTAACGCAATTCTTCCACCGTGCCATTGGCGTCGGTGATAGGCGACAAGCCGCCGAAGCGAGGGCCGCCTTGAACGGCGTCCGCAGCCGTCCTTAACAAGCCCAGCTGCAGCGACGTATCTAAAATCGTCTGTGCGCGCTCAACCCCCGTCTCCAATGACTGCGTTTCGGAAAGATCGAACACGTACGACGAGCGCAGGATACGTTCTTGCGTCTTGGCATAGTTGGCCAGAAATAGATCCTTAGTGATGGCACTGCCGTCAATCTGCAGACGGTCACGCACTGCATCATTCTCGGCTTCGTTTACGATAAACAGCGTACGCCAACGACTGCTGTTTGCAAAAACATGCATATAGTCGCCGCCTATCTCCCAAGAGCCATCCTCAGTGGGAGTCTCATCACGCTCGACCCTGACAGTAGCTGGGTCGACGCGAAAGTTGGTGATGGTACGATCGGCATAGGCGTCGAAATCATTGTTGGTCAGCTGAAAGTTGAGATTGGCGATATTGCGTTCGTCAAACTCATAACCCAGATTTGCCGCGAAGGACGTCGGCCACGCATCTGAACCCTGGTCGCGGTCGATAATCTCATTGAGGCTACCATCCACGTTGAAGCTTTCCTCGAAGCCATCACGAAATTCCCAGCGCGGCTCTAGCTCGGCGCTTAAGAAATAAGTGAAGCCACCATTCTGGCCCGTGACCGCGAATTTGCCGCCTGGCTGGTATTTGCCATCGTGGTAATTGTCCAAATTGATTTCATAGGCATAGGAGGTGCTGGACTCGGCCTCTAACAGGACGATATTAATTACCTGGGTTCCACCACGTACATCTAAATCACCGGAGGTGCCGCGGATAATCTCGATGTATTGAACATCGGTTGCCGGAATACGAGAAAGCTGCTGATTACCCTCATTGCCCTTACCCGCTATGCGGCGTCCATTGATCAATACCTGATCGCCCCCGGCTCCCAGCCCGCGGCGGTTGCCGTCAGACCCACCTGCACCTCCGCCTCCGCCTCCGCCTCGAGCAAGGTTGATGCCCGGAATGCGAACCAACATATCGTTAACCGAATAGGGTTGGTATTGCTCGAAGAAGCTTGCGGGATAAGTAACCGTCGCGTTTTCGTCAGTTGTAGGTTGATCCTGCGCCACGGCCAATTGAATGTGACTAACCAGCAACAGGCTGCTAACACTCGCCACTAGAGCATATTTGCGCAGCAAAAAAGGCACTTTATTCAATTTCTGACTCCATTTTTGAATTCTGTCGAACACCAGTCCCGAAGCATCCCGGCTCCCACCGGATAGGCAGGTCAGCGAAGCAGACTAAGGCAAAAAATCAGCGCGTAGTATGAGGCGAAGAGCTAGCCAGACAAAGGCCAAAAGGGCTTTAATTTATAACATTTTGTAATAGAGCAAATGGCTTATGAAATGAAGGTTAGGCGGCAGGACGCGGAAATATAGAGCTGAATCTTGCTGAAAAACGCCGCAAATAGGCCAAATCAAATGGAAATTCACTCGACCTAATCCCAACAAATCCCTATAGTAGCGCTCCTCAATGCAAGCCCGCTAAAAATCGCTTTTCATTCATTTTGACCCTTTAGGACGTTCTTTGTGATCTCTACTGCAAACATCACTATGCAATTTGGTGCCAAACCCCTATTTGAAAATATTTCGGTCAAATTCGGTGACGGCAATCGCTATGGATTGATCGGCGCCAATGGCTGCGGTAAGTCCACCTTCATGAAGATCCTAGAAGGGAGCCTCACCCCCACATCAGGCAATGTGTCTCTAACGCCTAACGAACGCCTGGGAACCTTGAGCCAGGATCAATTCGCTTTCGAGGAATTCAATGTAATCGATACGGTCATAATGGGGCATGCAGAGCTGTGGGAGATCAAGCAGGAACGTGATCGCATCTATTCGATGCCGGAAATGTCTGAAGAAGACGGCATGAAAGTAGCAGAGCTAGAGATTCAGTTCGCCGAATTAGACGGCTATAGCGCCGAAAGCCGCGCCGGTGAATTGCTGATGGGTGCGGGTATCGCACAAGAACTACATCTAGGCCCCATGAACGAAGTTGCCCCGGGCTGGAAGCTAAGAGTGCTACTGGCGCAAGCCTTGTTCTCAGACCCTGACATTTTGCTGCTCGATGAACCTACCAACAATCTGGACATCAATGCTATTCGTTGGCTAGAGGGCGTATTGGCTGAACGTAAATGCACGATGATAATCATCTCTCACGATAGACACTTCCTGAACTCTGTATGCACCCACATGGCCGACATCGACTACGGTGAATTACGCCTGTATCCAGGCAACTACGACGATTTCATGATCGCCTCTACTCAGGCTAGAGAGAGGCTACAGTCGGTCAATGCAAAAAAATCAGCTCAGATCAGCGAACTAAAACACTTCGTGAGTCGATTCTCTGCCAATGCATCAAAAGCCAAGCAGGCCACTTCCCGAGCGAAGCAGATAGAGAAAATTGAACTGGAAGACATCAAGCCTTCTAGCCGAGTGAGCCCCTATATTCGATTCAAGCAGGATAAGAAACTGCATCGTCAGGCTCTTATACTCGAAGACTTAGGGCATGGATTCGATGGTGAACCCCTCTTCAAAGGCGGCAACATGATAATGGAAGCAGGAACTCGCCTGGCAGTCATCGGTGAAAACGGCGTGGGAAAAACCACCTTTCTGCGCTGCCTGTTAGATGAGCTCTCGGTAGATCATGGAACCGTGCAATGGGCTGAAGCCGCCACTCTGGGATACTGTCCTCAGGACAGCAACAAGGATTTCGATAGCGAGCAGAATCTATTCGATTGGATGAGTCAGTGGCGCAAGCCGAGTCATGGCGATCAGATCGTACGCGCTACCCTAGGTAGGCTCTTGTTCTCCTCGGAAGATTTCGAGAAGTCAGTGAAGGTCTGCTCCGGAGGGGAGAAGAACCGGCTACTCTTCGGCAAGCTGATGATGATGGACCCGAATGTGTTGATCCTGGACGAACCCACCAACCACCTGGACATGGAATCCATTGAGGCCTTGAATCTGGCGTTAACCCACTATGAAGGCACACTGATTTTTGTGAGTCACGACCGAGAATTCGTTTCCTCACTGGCTAGCCGAGTCATCGAGATTCGAGATCACAAGTTGATAGATTTTCAAGGCGACTACGAGGAATTTCTAGCGAGTCAGCAAGAAGCGGCCAATATCGCGAATATCAGATAGAAATTAAAGGGGTCGGAGGGATTAAAATTAAATCCCTCCGACCCCTTTAATTTCTTAAGCTCCGTCTCGAACCATTAGTGCGGAAATACGCTGGTGCCTCTCGCTGATAGCAGCGTTCGGAGCGGCATCAAACTTGGAAACGAGAATTGCAGCGGTAGTCGCAACAATAAAGCCAGGGACTATCTCATAGATGACAGCAGATAAGGATTGACCGCCAAGGGTAAAAGGGCCGTAGATCCAGAACAGTACCGTGACAGCACCGCAGAGCATAGAAACCAGAGCGCCGTTGCGTGTCAATCCCACCCAGAACAGGCTGAGCAAAATTACCGGCCCTAATGCAGCACCAAAGCCTGCCCATGCATTACTAACAAGATCTAGAATCGAGCTATTACTATCGCGGGCAAGAATTGTAGCCACCACCGCAACTGCAAGAACAGAACCGCGGCCAATTGCCACTAACTCAGTTTGTGTCGCGCTCTTCCGCAAAAAGGTCTTATAGAAATCTTCTGTGAGAGAACTTGATGACACCAAAAGCTGTGACGAGATCGTGCTCATAATAGCGGCAAGAATAGCCGCTAGCAGAAACCCGGAAATATAAGGATTAAAAAGCACCTGTGATAACAGGATAAAGACAGTTTCAGGGTCATCCAATACGGAACCAGTCTGTCTGACATAGAGAAATCCCAACAACCCAGTCAATACAGCTCCAATTAGCGCGGTCACCATCCAGGTCATACCGATACGACGCGCGGTCTTCATATCAGCCATAGATCGGATAGCCATGAAGCGCACGATTATATGGGGCTGTCCAAAGTAACCAAGCCCCCAGGATAGACTACTAATAAGACCCAGAGCCGTTACCCCCGAAAACCATGACAGATAATCTGGATTCAAGTCTGTCAACGTCTGTACCGCTGCGCCAAGGTTGCCTAACTCTTGCCAAGTGACAATCGGCACTACGATAAGAGCGACAAACATGATGCAGCCTTGCACGAAGTCCGTCAGACTTACGGCGAGAAAGCCACCAAACATAGTATACGCAACAACGACACCTGCCGTGATCACGAGGCCGATCTGATAACTGAGCCCAAAAGAAGCTTCAAATAGTTTGCCACCAGCTACTATGCCCGCCGACGTATAAAGCGTGAAAAAAATGACGATGACAAGGGAGGAAAAAACTCTCAGCGCGCGGGAGTCATCATGAAAACGCTTCTCAAAATAGTCCGGAATAGTAATCGCATCCTCGGCCTCTTCGGTATAGACACGAAGTCGGGGAGCCACCAAAAGATAGTTACAGTAGGCGCCTATCACGAGGCCAATTGCAATCCAGGCAGCTCCGAGTCCAGACAGATAAATGGCGCCCGGCAATCCCATCAACATCCAGCCGCTCATATCCGAAGCGCCTGCAGACAATGCAACCACAGCTGGATGCAACTTACGACCACCAAGCATGTACTCCGAAACGTTGGAAGTAGACTTAAAATAACCATACACACCGATTGCCATCATCAGCAAGAAGTAGGCAAGCAAAGAAACTATTGTCGGTGTATTCATTAACTCTTTCTTCCTCTCTTAAAACTTAGACGCATTACCTTCTTAAACTTATACACTGATTGTCGCTGGCGACTCAACTATCATAGCCTAAAAATCGCGGCGCACTTCTTCGAAAACTAAATTCTTCCCTCTTATCTGTTTTACATGTTGCTTCCTAAAATCAAAGCTTGTGGACATTACTACAGATAGCTTCTATTCTGACACAACTATCCAGCTCCCAAAAATTGCAGCTATTCGATGACTAGAATCCTGACTCTACTATCCATGAGCCTCTTCCTGTTTGGTTGCCAATCAAGCGCACCTCCAGAGTTTGGGATGGTGGATTGGTATATTTCAAACGGGACTTCGAACAGAATGAGTCTGGATCTGTATGACAAGGTTTGCCAAAAGAGTCACTATCGCCTACGCATAGACGCCTCCACGGAGACGCCTATTTCCACCTGCGCGAACCGTGACGGCCAGGCTGAGGTAAGATTCAGACGAACAGGCGGTATTAGCGTCAGCCAAAATCCTTTGCGCAACGAAGTCGTAAACGCCAACGAATATCTCTTCGTTCAATAATTATCCGATCTAGCCTCGATACACGCCATTTCGCAGCTCAAAAGCCAGAATCATATTCTAGCGCTTTTCAAAGATTGCCTTTCTCGGCTTCATAAACGCCCAACCCAGTAGCAGAAACACTACAAACAAGAATAGGAAGTAAACCGGAAAACCGCGCAAGGCATCTATGAAAATGCCATCGCGCAACACCTCCTCCGAGTAAGCACCTTCCGCTTGAGCCCGCAGAAAAACCACATAGCTAGTATATAAAAAGCTGGCGAATCCCAATCCCAAATTAAGAGCGAGGCCCTTAAAACTTAATACGGTCGCCCGATGCGCAGAGTCAACCTGCTTATTGATATAGTAGCTCGATTGAAATTGCACCATACCCATCATCGCAAAGGCACCAATAGCGAAGAGCACGCCATAGTAGGGAATAGCGAAGCAGAGCCCAACTAATCCTGTGATCAAGATCGAAGATAACGTTAAAAAGTTAAACATCGGCGAGTGGTTTCCAACCAAGTAGCGTGAAAACCTTGCATTGACTATACCCACCAGGGACATGCCTGCTCCGATGAAGCCAAACCAGCTAACCGGAATATCTATGAGCCTGTAATATTCGCTGGCGAGCACCGCGAACTGCCTGCCCACACTATCCAAAGCCAGTGCGGCTAAAATAACGAATAACACGAACCGATGGTTGAAAGTCCATCTTCCGGCGGCGAGGATTTGTCTGAATGGATCTAGCAATGAGGTTCCTACCGATTCGTGCTCATCCAGGGCGTTTTCGCTTTGCGTATCGATATCATAAAAACCCAAGGTAGTGATCAACAAGACTATCGATGTGAACAAGGTGAGGATTACCGGCAACCTGATGATCATATCTTCCGACAATTCCCAGCCTGGATTCAACCAAGCCAAAAACCCATTCACTAAATTCGGGTCATAGACAAACGCACCCAAAATCATTGTTATAAAAAAACCAACCGAAACCACCTGCGTTGTTCGCTCAAGAACCTTCGACCAATCCCCCTCTCTGCCCAAAGCACTCAGCGAGTCATAGGCCAACGCCTCGTCCGCCCCACTTGCTGCTGCCTCTGACAAGCCAGAACAAACTCTGTTACCCAGAAAAAGTAGAAAGAGTAATGAGGAGGCACCGATGGGAGCGAACACTATCAGGCTCATCTCGATAACCATAAGAGCTGCGGCAAAAACTACTAAACGTTTTCTTCCAACGATATCCGCCATCGCGCCCGAGGGAACCTCGGCGAAGACTATTGTCAGCGCCCATACAATATTAAGTATGGCGAATTGCTCTAGGGTGAGTCCGTAATCGAGAAATAGAACAGTAAAGACAGGATAGTAGAAGCGTGCCGAATAGAGCAGCCGAAAAATAATAAACCTACGCACGTTGGCTTCTAGATGCTCAGTGCTTATATTCGATGAAGCCATCTGCTAGTTTCTTAATAGAGTAGTGTACTGCATTGCCCGAGATTCACAGCAATAGAACCGTTAACTGGATTTAAGTATAGAATAAAAAGCCTCGACTCTTTACGAATCGAGGCTTTTTTAGTTCTGTGTAGACTATAAGCCGAACATCTCGGTAAGTTTGGCCTTATCGTCCGCACTCGCCATATGATTGAAGTTCCCGATTGTGTCTGCCAGGGCTCTGGAACGATCCGGAGCTTGATCATTAGCGGCCAGTGTTGCCATCGCCGCTTTCCCTTCCGCATTTGCCACATGAGCAATATTCGTCACGGCAGTGGCCATCGCGCGAACTGCACCAGCGAGACTTTCGTCGGCCGAGATAGCCATTAGTTTGGCTTTGTCCGCATCAGAAGCAAAATGATTCATCGAAGCTACAATGCCCGCTATTTCAGTAGCTGAAGAGGCATTGTCGGCCATGGAAAACGGGAAAAAAGTACCCAGCAGGACAACCCCTATGATTTTTCTTATGAGTATTAATTTCATCGTAGATACCTTTTGAGTCAATCAGAAAATTAGTATTGCTCTAGGAGTGTAGCCCGATGGTTGCGAAAGGCAATGCCTTAGGCCTTCTTCCTGGGCTACAGCGGGATTACAACGTCCACTTTTATTGCCGTCAACAGGATCCGCGCCTATCGACGATGTCGAAAAAAGAGACGCCCTGCCACAAATCACCTATTATTAGGGCATATTGACGCTCTGGAGGCTCGCTGGTGAAAATTCTTAAGATCGCGCTACAAATGCTTGGTTTCGTTGTGCTGATCGGAGCGGTAACAATTGGCACGCTTCGCATCCAGCGCAGTAGTGGCGATGGTGCCACCGTAGTTTTCCCCGGTGGCGAGATGGTTGCAGGAGAGCTACACACCGGGCCCGAGCCAGACTGGAGCTTCACCGATGACATCTTTACTATCGAGTTGCAGCTAAACGATCCGATGGCCACACGCCGCATATTTATAATAGAGAGCGAGGGCAAGATTTACGTGGTCTCCGGCTACATGAAGTCCTTCCTCGGTAAGATTTGGAAGGAATGGGCGTTTGACGCGGACGCAGGTAATGATGAAGGCGTGTTGCGCGTTAACAATGTACGCTATCCCAGAAAACTTGTTCGGATTGAGGAAGGCGACGTGCTGAATGGGGTGGCTGCTAAATTGCTAGCAAAGTACAGCGGCGTGCCTACGCCAGTATCGGCCGACGCAATCGCCACCGCCAGGGCAGATATCGAAGACGGTAACAGCTGGATATTCGAGCTCGCCCCTCGCTAGACTAAAGGAAACCATCATGACACTACGAAATTATCTTATTCTTTGCGCCGCCGGATCAGTACTAACTGTACTGATCCTATTGCTTGTTCCCAGCGTGGGCGAATCCATTGAGGCCTTTCTAATCGCCTTTCTCTCTACGAATGCGAACTAATTAAGCTAGTTACCAAGTACATTCTTAGCTTGCTTACCTGCCGCCTTGGCGGCCTTCTTCTCCTTCGGAGTCAGCGCCGCTTTCTTCTTTGTTTCCTTGTTGCTTTTTTGAGCCTTACTCATGATTATCATCCTCGGTAATCGTACGATTGATTAGGGTCTCTCTTATACATATTTGGTATTCAAATTTGGCTCTAACACAGAGACAAGACTTATAGAGCGAACGCGCCCAGCTTCGGCCCACCGGCAATAGCATGCGGTAGTTCCCTGCCGATTACAGGTTGCGCCAACACATCCTTCTTAATCTGCGAAGATGAAGTTCGAAGGTCGTAATTTACTTTGACTATTTCACTGCCCTTGCTCTTAAGAAAATTCTCTACATCGATGTTGTGTGGCTTATCGCCCCAATCCTCTCCTACAACAAAGATATCAACATCCAACTCTCTGCAGCCGGATACATATTCGAGCTCAAAATACGGTCTTACTACATCGACGCAACGCAACGATCTAAGCATCTGCATTCTTTGGTCTAGAGGAATAACAGGCTTGTTAGGTTTATAGGAATTCACGACTCGATCAGAGGCAACACCAACCGCTACAACGCTGCCCAGCCTTCGACAGTGCTCCAATAGTGCTAGATGACCTACGTGTAACATGTCGAAAGTTCCTACTGTATATATAACCATTTACTCTTTAATCCTTGTGTTTTGTCGGTGTTAATTAGCTTATAGAACAAATTCTTTAGCTTTCTATAAAAGCTTCCATGCATAGATAGCAGTTATGCTTGCTGTATATACAGCAAGCATGTAAACGCTAGCAGGGTTCCCGGAGAATTTAGGAGTCTTGATCTGCGATACATTCAACCCCGCCAAGAGAACACAAACCCCGTAGAGAGCGAGAGAGAATATTCTCTCACTAAAGATACTTTCGAAGAGAAACAAAAAAACCAGAACGAGACTATTATTATCGAGGGCTAGGCCTGTGTACTTGGAATCGGATGAAAGCCCGTAGGTACTAAAATAACTTAGTCGAATTGCGCTTGCTGCCAGAACAATAAACGCACCTATCAGGAAAAGTGGTTCGAATTTCCCGTAGCTAAGAAGAAGAATCGCAGGCGTAACTCCATAGCTAACAATGTCGATTACCACATCGAGCTGGCCACCAAAAATTCGATCGTTACCGGTCCTTCCCTTAAGTCTTCGCGCAATCAGCCCATCTGCCCAATCAAAAGCCACCGCCCAGATCATTCCTATCATTGCCCCGTAGTAAATACCGAGAATGCTCAAATAGATGGCCGAAACTGTACAAGCTAGACCTGCAAGTGAGCACAGATTTGGGATGTCTTTAACATATGAAAGAATAGTAGGTTGTGGGTCGTCTCGCTTCACAGTATCAAGTGCCATATATATCCTGAAAAGATTTGGGGAAACTACATCGACACTCTTGAGAACCGATATCTAAAATGAAATGCCCAATTGAGAACGCTCTAACCTTAGGCGAGTCACAGGGCAAATAGGTCTACGTCATGCGCGGTCAAAAACAATAAGAATGCCCGCGTTGATTCTTCATTAGATCAACGCGCGAAATTTAAACACTACTTTAATGCGGCAACTATTTATGACAGCCGTAAACAATGATGAGTACAAAAGATCAGTCCCCACCTACTCAAGGCAAATGGGATGCAGAATGGAGGTAACTGGACTGGTTGCCAGTAAGCTCGTTTTGCGGAGGGACAGCTAGGCACTATACGCCTTATTAGGGTGCACTAATACAGCCGCTTTCGAAATAGGCGCAATAAGGTGGGCAATAGACGGTCATATCCTCTTTGTTTTTATCTTCCTCCCGCTGACTCATTGCACTACCACAGAGGAAGGCTAAAGTCCGTCCCTCTGGCTTATCTTATTGATTTAATTTATGAATCAACCAGAAGGTGATCTGCTAATCGGAAGTCTATGACTCAATGTTCCTGATTCACAGCGTTGACAGGGTATGGCCACCGGGCGCTGTAATAGACATACTCCATATTCTCAACTCGATACGCTCAAAGGTGCTCTCTATGACTTGTTCTACTTTCAATGCCATTGTTCTGTTTCTAGCGATGAGCTGGCAACTTCCATCTTTCGCCCAACTCGATAGGGTTGAACAAGCAATGGTCGAGTTTATCGACGACAGCAACGCTGCCGCTGAAGAACTACTCATTGAAAGCGTAAACATCAACAGTGGCACCATGAACTTTGCTGGAGTACGCAGGGTCGGTGAGCTGCTGATGCCCCACTTCGATGCGATTGGGTTTGAGACTCGCTGGGAAGATGGCGCGAGCTTCGATCGTGCCGGCCACCTGGTCGCCGAAATTCGTGGCGAAGGTGAAGGGCCCAAGCTTCTGCTGATAGGACATCTAGATACCGTGTTTGAACCCGACAATCCCTTTCAGCGCTTCGAACGCATCGATGCTGAGCGAGCCATCGGTCCTGGTATCACCGACATGAAGGGTGGCAACCTCATCATGCTGCAGGCACTGCGTGCTCTCAATGAATCCGGTCAGTTGCAAGACATGGACATTACTGTGGTGCTTACCGGTGACGAAGAACTGAGCGGCAACCCGCTTTCCTTGAGCAAGAAGGCACTCATCGATGCCGCAGAATACGCGGATATTGCTATCGGTTTTGAAGATGGCGATGGCAATCCGGCAACGGCAAATATTTCACGGCGCGGTTCCTCCGATTGGACTCTCCAGGTTAAGGGCACGCCCGCGCATTCCTCACAGGTGTTCCGCGAGGACATCGGCCCAGGCGCAATTTATGAAACAGCGAGGATATTGCTGTTGTTTATGGAGAACCTGCAACAAGAAGAGAATCTCACATTCAATCCAGGTCGCATCCTGGGTGGCAGCGAGATCACCCATGATACCCAGTTCAGTAGCGGTACTGCCTTTGGCAAGAATAACGTAGTTGCTGAAAATGCTCTGGTTACTGGTGACCTGCGCGCGGTTTCTCTGGAGCAACTGGAGAGAGCACGCAGTACCATGCGCGAAATAGTCGCCACTAATTTCCCCCATACCAGCGCTGAGATTGAATTCGATGATGGCTATCCACCCCTGGCACCTACCGAAGGCAATGCTGAGTTATTGCGTGTATACAGTAGAGCCAGCCTTGACCTTGGTTTCGGCAGTGTCGCGCCCGTCAATCCCCGCCTGGCAGGTGCCGCCGATGTCTCATTCACATCGGGGCTCGTCGACATGGCTATCGATGGCTTGGGCTTAAGTGGGTCTGGCGGACATACTGTAGATGAAACCGCGCGAATGTCCACTCTACCCAGTCAGAGTAAACGTGCAGCGCTACTGATGTATCGCCTGTACAAATAGTTAATGGGAGCGGTCTGGTTCTAGGATAGTTTCGGACGCTTCTTTTCAATCATTTCATAGAACGCTTGAATACTTTAATTGTAGAGATTGCCTCGCCACTGGTCAGTCTGATGACTAGGAAGGAGATGACGAGAAGTGATAGTAAACGCCAAGCAGTAGAGCGATGATGCATTCATCGCATAGAACATTCAAATTTATTGCATAATAAACTCACCGATCTAGAGACAGGAACAGCACAAGTGAAGCTAATAGAAATACATAAGGCATTCGCAATCCGCTTGCAAAAATCCTTGATAGCGATTGTTGTATCTGTGGGGCTCGCTTCCTGCCAATCGGGCCAGCCGTTGGATGTAGTAGAAATCACTATCGGTGACATTCAAGATGCGCTAGTCGCGGGTGAAACGTCATGTCATGACGTGGTCTCAAGCTACCTGCAGCGTATAGAAACCTACGATCAGTCCAGCGGAATTAATGCAATCATCGTGACTAACCCCGCAGCCTTAGCGAAAGCCGACGAAGTCGATCGAGCTCTGGCGTTCAATGAGCCGCTTCCAGAATTATTCTGCACCCCCATAGTAGTGAAAGATAATTTCGATACCCATGACATGATAACCACGGGGGGCTCCATTACTCTCCTGGAAAACTACCCACCGGATGATGCCTTTATGGTGCGAAAACTTCGCGAAGCCGGAGCAATAATAATAGCGAAGACCAATATGGCTGAATGGGCCTTCAGTCCTAGAGAGACCGTTTCCTCTTCCTTCGGCCGAACCGCGAACGCCTACGACACTAATTTTGTTCCTGCCGGCTCTTCTGGCGGCACCGCATCGGCAGTCGCTGCCAACTTCGCCGTCGCCGGCATGGGAAGTGATACTGGGAACTCCATAAGAGGACCGTCTTCACATCTGGCCTTGTTTGGCATTCGCTCGACGCTAGGCTTGACCAGTAGAGATGGTGTAATACCGTTAATATTCGATCGAGATGTCGCCGGACCGATGACACGTTCTGTAGAAGACGGTGTAAAACTTTTTAATGTCGTCGCCGGCTATGATCCAAACGACAGCCTGTCGGTTTCGAATAGAAGGGAAGCTGACTATCGTGAGTTTCTTAAACAAGATGGCTTAAACGGAAAACGTATCGGCGTGTTCAGAAGGCTGGTTGATCATGACACTGCCGATGCCGAAATTAAACAGCTCTTCTTCGATGCGCTCGATGACATGCGCTCGGCTGGAGCTACGGTAGTAGATTTTGTCGCTATCGAAAATTTCGATACGCTCAATGACAGCATACAATCCTGCGGCAGTTTCCGTTATGACCTCAAACAATACTTAAGCTCTCTGGATGAGCCGCCCCTATTGGATGTGTCTACAGTGCTAGAGTCGGGTCAGTTCGCCATTGAATCCAAAGGATCCCTCGAATTCTTCTCCCAGTTTCCATTGGATACGGCGCCAGATGAAAGACAAGACCCCTGCCTTATCTGGCCCAATCATCCACTACGCAACCAGCTTCTTGAAAACACAGTAAGGGCCATGGATGCCGCCAATCTAGATGCACTCATCTATCCTACCTGGTCGAATCCTCCAGCGCATATTGATAACGCTAACGAAGAGTACCTGGGGGATAATAGTCAGTTATTAGTTCCTGCCGCGGGCCTACCCGCCGTTACGGTACCAATGGGGTTCTGGCAGGAAAAACTGCCGGCGGGTATTCAGGTGGTAGGACGTCCCTATGCGGAAGGCGCACTGATCGAAATAGCCTATAGCTATGAGCAGCTTACGAAGCACAGAAAGCCACCTCAGGGATTTCCTGCGCTAATCGAGTGAGCCTCTGACCATACAGGCAAGTCTTAATAAAAATTGAGCAGCCCGAAGCAGAACTGATCTTTGAATTGAGAAGCCCTATTTCATCCTGACACCGCATCGATTCCCTGCACAACGGCGGCGTTCGCAGGGCAAGGGCTTGTCTGCTATGATCGGCGCCCCTCAATAGTTGGCACTGAAATGGATTCTATAGCGTTCACAGCACTGACACTTCGCCCCGAGCTGCTTACCAGCATATCGGCGCTTGCCTATGCAGAGATGACTCCCGTGCAGGCGCAGACGCTGCCGCATCTATTGCAAGGCAAAGACCTTATCGCCCGGGCGAAGACCGGTAGCGGCAAAACGGCGGCATTCGCAATTGGGCTGCTCAATAAGCTCGACTCTCAATCTTACAACACACAGGCGCTGGTGTTGTGCCCCACGCGCGAATTAGCCGAGCAGGTAGCCGCGGAGATTCGCCGACTGGCCAATGCAATTCCCAACGTAAAAGTGCTCATTCTCTGTGGCGGCAAACCCATGGGGCCTCAATTAGCCTCCCTGCGCCGCGACCCGCATATTGTGGTAGGAACCCCTGGTCGTGTTTTGAAGCATCTAGAGGAGAACACCTTGCACCTCAAGACTACCAAGACGCTAGTGCTGGATGAGGCCGACCGCATGTTAGATATGGGATTTTATGACGACATTATGCAGATTATCGCCAAGACTCCAGCCTCCAGACAAACACTCTTATTCTCGGCAACCTATCCTGATGGTATCGAGGAAATCAGCAACGCCGTACAGCGCGATACCGTTAATATTCGAGTCGAGAGCAAGCAGGACACACCAAACATCCAGCAGCTATTCTTCGAAGTTGCCAAGAATGAGCGCGTCGAGGTGCTACTAAAAGTCATTGCCTATTATCAGCCAGAATCGAGTCTGATTTTCTGCAACACCAAGCTGCAGTGCGACCAGCTATTGAAAGAACTGCGTCAACACGATCTGCATGCGCTCGCTCTGCATGGCGATCTGGAACAATTCGAGCGCGACCAGGTCCTCGCCCAATTCTCAGGAAAAAGCAGTTCGATTCTAATCGCCACCGACGTCGCCGCTCGCGGTCTCGATGTGAAGGAGTTGGCCGCCGTTATCAATTTCGAACTCAGCCGCGACCCCGAAGTACATATTCATCGCATAGGTCGCACGGCTAGGGCAGGCAACACGGGACTGGCGGTAAGCTTATTCACAGCATCGGAGAAACGCCAGCTGCAAGAAATCGAAGAATACCAGGGCAGCGCTGCAGCTATAAGTAACACTGCAATTCTAAAAGCACCCAAGAATTTTAAACTCTATCCACCTATGGTGACAATTTTCATAAACGGTGGACGAAAAGACAAAGTCAGAGCGGGAGACTTACTGGGTGCATTGACTGCGAACGCCGGTATCAGTGGAGCACAGATAGGCAAAATCACTCTATTCGACAAGGTCGCCTATGTCGCCGTCGAACAAAGCATCGCTAAGCTTGCTGTTGCGACTCTTGCCGATGGCAAAATAAAGGGAAGAAAGTTCAGGGCTCGCTTACTACGCTAGAAAAAATTAAAGGGGTCGGAGGGATTTAATTTAAATCCCTCCGACCCCTTTAATTTCCTTTAATTTTTTACCAAGGTACTGGCTGTCCATCCCAATCGAAGAATTCTTGTTCAGTATCCGGCTCCAGTGTTCTCAGCAATCTCAGCAGTGCCTTCGCAACAAACTCGGGTGTAAATAACTTTCCCTCGGGCACTGATCTCTGAAAGGGCTTCGATAGCCTCGTGTCTGTAGTGCCCGGGTGGAAGGCGATGAGTTTTACATTAGGAGCACGTCGGCGCAGCTCAATCGCCGCCGTCTTGATCAACATGTTCAACGCCGCCTTGGAGGCGCGATAGGAATACCAGCCACCACTCCTGTTGTCCTCGATGCTACCTACTCTCGCGCTCAGTATGGCAACCCTGCAAGTGTTTTTACTCTTCAATAGCGGCGCGAGCTTTGCCAACCAGAGAAGAGGAATAACAGTGTTTACATTCAATATCTCCAGCATTGATGAAGCCGAAATATCTTCCAGTCGTTTCTCTGGCGAAATAGCATCGGTATGCAATATGCCGTTGCATATGATTAGCTGAGTAATTGAGCCTTTACTGGACACTAACTCCGAACATATTGCACTGATAGATTCTTCAGAATAATCACTGCGCAGATAGCTCACCTTTTCACCGTGCTCTAAGAACTCAGGGGAAGCACCCCTGCCCACCGCCACTATGCGATCGACCGACTCATCCTGGGTAAGCTCATTGATTAAGCTGCCTCCGATCGAGCTTCCTGCCCCTATAATTATCGCAATATTCACCACTATTACCTCAGGAAAGCACTGTCGTTTAGCAATTAAAGGGGTCGGAGGGATTTAATTTAAATCCCTCCGACGCCTTCAAGACCCCTTTAACCTTGTTTTATTCGCTTCAACTTTCCAACTGGCAACTGCTGCAACGCCGCTTGCCTGTGACTACATAGGATATCAGCGAACGATTCTTCGCGAAGACCAGATAGCCAAGATCGGCGAACCAGCGAATCAGCGGCCAGCGAAGAATTCTTAGCCAGCGCTTTCTGCCCACCAGTTCCCATGCTTTGCAGTTGGCATCGAGCCCGTAGAGCATCGTTCCATCGTCTTGCTGACCCTGGAGAATACTATTCGCTTGTACCTTGTCTACATGGGGATACAAGTTATCAAAATCGGCGCGATGGATATCTA
>CAJQHM010000065.1 GCA_905478195.1 uncultured Pseudomonadales bacterium | reverse complement strand
TCCCACTCGATAGTCGCCGGAGGCTTGCTGGAAATATCGTAGGCAACTCGCGAGACATCGGCAATTTCATTCATGATGCGGTTGGACAAACGTTCCAACAGTTCGGGGTCAAGGCGTGCCCAGCGTGCGGTCATGAAATCAATGGTCTCGACCGCGCGCAGGGTAATCACATAGGAATAACGGCGTGCATCACCCACAACACCCACCGACTTAACTGGCAAGAAAACGGCGAACGCCTGACTCACTGTGTTGTAAACATCGGCGCGGTGCAGCTCTTCCATGAAGATGGCATCGGCCTGACGCAGAATGTCGCAATACTCTTTTTTTACCTCACCCAGCACACGAACTCCAAGGCCGGGCCCTGGAAAAGGATGACGATAGACCATGTCGTAAGGCAGACCCAGCTCCAGGCCGATCTTGCGAACCTCATCTTTAAATAATTCTCTAAGTGGCTCGACCAGCTCCATCTTCATGTCGTCGGGCAGACCGCCAACATTGTGATGAGATTTAATCACGTGTGCCTTACCGGTCTTCGAACCAGCGGATTCGATAACATCAGGATAGATAGTGCCTTGCGCCAACCAATTTACATCTTTGAGCTTGGTCGCCTCTTCATCGAATACATCGATAAAGGTATTACCGATGATTTTGCGTTTCTGTTCTGGCTCATCGACACCTGCAAGCCTGCTAAGAAAACGCTCTTCCGCATCTGCTCGAATCACGCGAACGCCCATGTTCTTGGCGAACATAGACATGACCTGATCCCCTTCATGTAATCTGAGCAATCCGTTATCAACAAAGACACAGGTCAGCTGATCGCCGATCGCCTTGTGCAACAGGGCCGCCACCACAGATGAATCTACACCGCCAGATAAGCCCAGTAACACCTTATCTGTGCCAACCTTAGCACGCACTGTTGCGATCGCGTCTTCGATGATGTTGGCAGCCGTCCACAGGGACTCGCAACCGCAGATGCCATGACAGAATCGTTCGAGAATACGCTGACCTTGAATGGTATGTGTCACTTCGGGGTGGAACTGAATGCCGTAGAAATTTCGAGACTCATCACACATCGCCGCGATCGGGGCGCTCTCCGTCTGGGCTATCAACGAAAACCCTGGCGGTACTTCAGTGACCTTGTCTCCATGACTCATCCACACATCTAACTGAGGCGCAGCTTTCTCATTGACTCTATCTTCGATGCCATCGAGTAATTTATTCGGCGCAATCACATCGACCTGCGCGAAACCAAATTCAGACTTACTCGAGGCTTCGACTTTACCCGAGAAGTGTTCTGCCATAGTTTGCATGCCATAGCAGATACCAAGTATCGGCTTACCTGCAGCATAAATAAATTCAGGGGGGCGTGGCGACTCATCGTGATTCGCCGACTCTGGGCTACCGGAGAAAATTACACCCTGGGGATCAAATTCCCAAAATAGCTGCTCATCTACCGCGTAATCCCAGATCTCACAATACACACCCAACTCGCGAACCCGCCGAGCAATCAGCTGCGTGTACTGCGAACCGAAATCAAGAATAAGAATTTTCTGGCTATGAATATTAGCTGTTGTCATGTAAACCCAATTTCAAAATAGTAACTGCAATTCGAATTCAATTTCGCACCAAGAAACCTAAGGATGAATCATTGAGGCCCAGAGGTGAGACAAAAGGCCCGTCCAAGTCAGGAGCTTACAGAAAGGTAAGTGACTGGCTTGGGCGGGCCTATTAACAAAGCATATAAGCCTCAAAAGTTTACCCGTCCTAACTAATCCTATAGTTAGGCGCCTCTTTGGTTATGCTGACGTCGTGGACGTGGGACTCGCTCATGCCAGACGCCGTAATCTTCACAAACTGCGTCTTCGTTCGCATCTGCTCTATGTTTGCCGATCCCGTATAACCCATGCTGGAACGCAGCCCGCCCATTAGCTGGTGCACGATAGCGGACATCGAGCCTTTATAGGGAACCCGCCCTTCGATCCCCTCGGGAACCAGTTTCTCTGTTCCCGAATCGACATCTTGGAAATAGCGATCGCTAGAGCCTTGAGAGTGCGACATGGCGCCTAATGAGCCCATGCCACGATAGGCCTTATAGCTTCTGCCTTGATACAGCTCAACCTCGCCTGGCGCCTCTTCGGAGCCCGCTAGCAGACTACCCACCATGACGACATGCGCCCCGGCGGCAATTACCTTGGCTATGTCGCCGGAATAGCGTATTCCGCCATCGGATATAACACAGACATCGCTACCTTTTACCGCTTCGACGACGTTGGCAACGGCTGAAATCTGGGGAACACCAACGCCGGTTACGATACGTGTAGTGCAGATCGAGCCAGGACCGATGCCAACCTTAACGGCATCCGCACCTGCCTTAACCAAGTCTCTGGCAGCATCTGCCGTGGCGATATTGCCACCGATAACAGACACACTAGGGTAGTTGTCTTTAATGTATTTCACCTGATCCAGCACGAACTGTGAATGCCCGTGTGCCGTATCGACGATAACCACATCGACGCCCGCTTCGGTTATCGCTTTTATGCGATCGGCTGAGTCTGGCCCTGTGCCGACTGCGGCTGCAACACGCAGTCTACCCTGCTCGTCTTTACAGGCATTCGGATAGTCTTCGGACTTACGAATATCTTTTAGTGTGATCAGGCCACGCAACTCGAAGTCATCGTTCACAACCAAAATCTTCTCGATTCGGTGACGATGCAGAAGCTCCTTCACATCATCTAGCACAAATTCTTCGCGGACTGTTACGAGCCTATCCTTTGCCGTCATGATCGATGAGACCTTGGCGTCGAGATTAGCCTCGAAGCGCACATCGCGACTGGTCACGATACCCACCAGGCCCGAGCTGTCTAATACCGGCATGCCGGATATATCGTATTCTTGCATCAGAGCAACAAGGTCTCTAATGCTGGCATCGGCCGGGATCGTAATAGGATCTTTTACCACGCCACTTTCATATTTCTTTACCTGACGAACTTCTCGCGCCTGATTCTCAACACTCATGCTCTTGTGCAGCACTCCCAAGCCACCCTCTTGCGCCATAGCAATCGCGAGACGGGACTCAGTAACCGTGTCCATCGCAGATGATATAAGCGGAATATTGAGCGCGATCGAACGCGTCAAATGGGTAGTGAGTGCTACAGTTTTGGGAAGAACAACAGAGTGGGCAGGCAAGAGTAGAACATCATCAAATGTTAAAGCCTCTTCAGCGATACGTAACATGTGATTACCACCTTCTACAAAACAGAGATTGTACAGAAACAAGGGCCGCTTGT
>CAJQHM010000064.1 GCA_905478195.1 uncultured Pseudomonadales bacterium | reverse complement strand
ACCCGTCGATCAGGAGCGACTCTGAGCTGGAACCTGCTAGCCCGGCGACTCTTTGTTCTACTTTGGTCTGTATCATTAGTTTACTATTACCGCTCATTTTGAAACTGCCGACCAAACCCATGAATAACAATGTCGAGTCGAGTAGCTTTTAAATATAGCATAGCGGCCATGGAGCTGCAGGAGCACAGGCTCGTATGAGTTCAACTTTTAGACCATGTTGAGGGTTATTTTAATGCAGCGCCTTGATCTATATCGGTATTCGCCCTATAAACCACAGCAACTGCCCAGCCGGCAGCGCCCCAAGAGCAACGCACGAAGATGAAAGTCGATCTACATTGTCATAGTTATTTTTCAGACGGCAAGCAGTCACCTTCTTTTCTTTTGCAACGAGCAAGAGGGAAGCAGTTGACCCATCTAGCACTCACCGACCATGACTGTGTAGATGGCCTGGACCAGCTGCGCTCTGAAGCCGAAGGAATAAACATCATCAACGGTGTAGAACTCTCATGCCTATGGGGTAACAGCGAGATTCATATTGTCGGACTACTAATCGATTCGGGCCATGAACACATAGAAAAGCTGTTAGCATCTCAACAAGCAGAAAGAAAAAAGCGCGCGCTGATTATCGACGAAAAACTACAGAAGCTTGGCGTCGATGGGCTTATGCCCTATCTACTCTCATTGCCCTGCACCGCCTATACGCGCAGCCATATTGCCGACTTCCTCGTAGATGAGAAGATTTGCAAGAACCGTCAAAAGGCCTTCAAAACCCACCTGGGAAAGCGAGGAAAAGTCTACGCTGCTGCCACTTGCTGCAGCATGAGTGAGGGAGTGACTGCTATTCGCAATGCCGGCGGCATTGCCGTTGTTGCGCACCCTGGAAGGTATCCATTGAGCAAGACCAAATTGAACGCACTATTAGACGAGTTTAAGGAATGCGGAGGGGAAGCGATCGAGGGAAGTTACTCCAACATAGATCCCCACACGCAATCTTACCTGACTCGCTTGGCCGAAGAAAAGTCGCTCTATCTTTCAGCAGGCTCCGATTTCCACGATGCCGCAGCTACCTGGACGGACATAGGAAAATTCCCAAACCTCGATCAGCGCGCAATAAAAAATGCCATTTGGTTGCACCCCAAATGGCATTCTTCACAATCATAAACTGCAGCTATCTCAATATCAGCGACGCTGCCAGATGCTGCTAACTTAAGACTGCAGCGAATCCATTACTTCTGCCGTCTCTTAATCTTGGCAACGGCATCACGAAATACATCTAGCAGGGTTTCGTGTTTGTAGTCGGTGAATTCACCTGCATCCATAAACATGCCGTGCTCTTCGCAAGCCTCATATTCCAGATGTGACTGCTTCGAGTCGTTCAGCTTAGTCATGTTCTTGCCGCATCGCGGGCATTGAATATCACGCACTGTATTGTAAGTCTTTCCAACCTCAGGGTCGCCGCTGTCAGCAAAATCTGCCATCCAGTCGCCCTTTAGTTGTTCTGCCTCGCCGTTGTCGAACCACAGACCTTTGCAGCTATTGCACTTATCTATTATTACCTGACCATGCAGTGTCTCAATCTTTAGCTCCTGCATTTCAGAATTGCATTTAGGACAGTCCATTTGGTTCTCCTTAAATATGCCTTTTTATTTTTAGGGACTTATCTTTCTAAGCCATCTTGGTGTGCAGCATCCCACACCTATGTAGAGAGCACATATTATAAGGAATTTTCGTCTCAGACCAAGCCAAAATTCGGAATTGGCGCGAATCTACTGGCCTTGGGGGATATTAAGTCGGTGTTCACATTAGCGGAGGTAGTATTTGAGAACTTTCGACACAGTTTGAACAAAACTTTGTGCCGCAATAGTGCAACGAAGCAACACTGAAACAGGAGACAACCCATGAGATATGCTCGATTGTTAGCCCTTTCGCTATTGCTGAGCTTTTCTCCCGCGCTATTCGCCCGAGAAGGCTCTGCTAATGTGAGCAGCGCCTGTGCAACGCTGGAATTTATGGCGAAGATGGTTTCGCTGAACGCCATGCTACCCGCCGACTTTGACGATGTCGGTGAGATGAATATCATGGTCGATGTGCTGGCCGAGCTGAATCAATTAGCTTGCCAACCGGTGATTCTGACTGGGTATAGACGCGGCAACAGCTTCTATGGAAATGGGTCATTGATCTCCAACGACCCTTACCATAAGGCATGGTATTTCCCAAACGGGCAGCTGTTTATGGCCGAACCGGGGGTAGATACAACCATCTACTACCCAAACGGCAGGATAATGGCTTATCACTGGATGCACGGTGATCAGGCCTTATTCTGGCCGAATGGCGCTATGGCAACTAACTATTTCCGAGCATTCGATGAGACCTGGTACTACCCGGATGGCAATATTATTACCTATGAGGCTGGTTATGCTGGCGGCAGGTGGTTCTACCCATTCCAACGTCTGGATGGCGGTGTCGGGCAGGAGGTTATCTCGAGTAATTGGGGTATCGAAGACGAGGGGTTCACCTTTCTCAACTTTACAAACCAGGGCCAGCTATTTACGGCAAGGGAGCGTATACGCCGCAAGCTGATCTTTGATGACATCGACCTGCTGGATGTTCCCGGCGTGCTATTGATTATCACGAGGCTTTATCAGGCTGCAGACATGGCCAAGCAGTTTGCACCCGCCGATGTGAACATAACCGGCGCTCCTTTCTAATCGAGGCACCAAAACGGCAGAATCTAGTAGCTGTATTGATCCGATCGCTCTCGTAACGTTGCAATCGAAATGTCACCCGCCTGACATTCCAGTAGATCGGCTTTGCTAAAGACATGAATTTTATCAGTACGGCGCTGGTCTTCGCCCTGCTCTCCCAGCCCTGTGAGAATTATTGAAACACGTTCATCAAGGGGCAGTTCACGCAAGGTCGAGCCATAGTCGCACATCGCCTGATAGAGCTTATCCTCGAAGGCTACGACGTCTTGCTGCCACTGCTGCGAGTACGCCTGCTCTGCCTGCTCACTGCGCTGTTTCAACTCGGCCGCTTTCGCAACTGCCTGCTCACGCAGGGGCTCTATTTGTGCCACAACGGCATCAAGCTTGCTCCGGATCTCCTCATCGATCTGCGACTCTTCAATTGCCTGGGTAGTCGATTCCCTAATCTGAGCTTCGACCTCTCTTAGCCCCTGCACCTTCTGCCCCAAATCGGCGCGCAGGGCCTCGATGTCGCTGCGTAATTGCGCATAGTCACTTTCGTCGACGGAGCCTAGAGAACGTAATGAACGTGCGGATTCGTTCGCCTGAGCAATAGCGTTGTTTACAATCAGGGAATAGTCAACGTTCGCAACTCTTTCCATCATTTCAGAATAGAAACTGGAGGAGTCAGCCGACTCACTACGCAAAGCCATTACCGGAGACACCTGTGTCGATGCAGACTGCGCAGTTGCGATTGACTCGAACGGGTTTCCCCGAGATTGCAGAGATTGCATAGCCGTATTTAGGGACGCCAGATTCAATCGGTTGCGACTATTCGCCAATGGCGTTCTCACATCCAACACCACTCCCTGACCAATAAGATAGGTACTCTCAATACCACCAAGACTCAAGCCAAAGAGACCCTTCGCCTCTTCGAAATCAAGAGCATCTTCAAGTACACCTGAAAATATATCGATGTTTCTCTGCAAATTTTCTAACTGTTGATTTTGGGCACTCGCCGACACGGCGCTCATCGCTACCATTGCGACAACCAAGTTATGTCTGATCACTTTCAGCATTGCCAAACCCTCCTATCGAATGTCGCCCTGATAACCCACATAGTTTACTAACTGTTGCAGAGATCGAATTGTCTCGTAGTCACTATCCACCAATTGCTCATATCCAGCTCGCATGTCTTGCAGATCCAATAGACGCTGCTGCTCAAAATAGGCATACATCTGATCGAAGCTATCCGCCGTAGACTGCTGGGCCTGCTCCATAACCGCCTGTAACAACTGCACATTATTGCTGTCCTGACGGCTTTCGACCCGCGCGACGAGCTGCCGCATCTCACCCCTTTGGGCTTGCTCGAATTGAGCCAGTTGAGCGCGCAGATCTATATTCGCCCCGGACGACCCTCCGAATGAGACAGAGAAACCGGATTCATTGCTGACTACGCTCACATTGAAAAGGAGCACACAGAGCATGGCTAGAGATGCGGCGGTTGGAAACCACTGCCAACTCAACCAGAGCTGCGATAGTGGACGCTCGGCCCGGTGTTCGCGACGGAACAATTCACGCCCACGGTCCCAGTGCGGAACACTTTGTTCCTGCCATTGCTGTATGTCTCGCTGCACAAACAATACCGACTCCAACTCTGCATTGCAGTGCGCACAGTCCGATAGGTGCCTATCTAACTCATCACGCGCTACCGCTGACAAATCCTCAGAAAAGTATTCTTGCAATAGATATTGTGTCTTAGGACAGGACATTTTCTTTCTCCGAAACTACCTTCAATTTCTTTAGCGCGCTATAGAAGCGCGTCTTTACCGTATTAGCCGATATGTCTTGCAGTTCAGCGATCTCATCAAATGTTAGGGATTGAAAAACTTTTAACTCCACTATCGAACGCTGATCCATGCTGAGCGCATTCAACATAGCTAATATTCGAGTATTCAATTCTTGAGAGCCCAATCTATATTCTGGCTCCAAGTTTGCTTGGCCAGGAAATTTTTCAAATTCACCGCCTTCATCTTCACTTGAAAATTTTGGAGATGATGTCATTAGTCGCTTACGGCGGTTCATATCCACCGCTTTGTTATGGGCGATCCTGAAGATCCAGCTACTAAATTTCGCATCGCCTCTAAATCTATGAAGGTTTCTATAGACCCCCAGAAACACTTCCTGCATTAGGTCCATCGCATCACTGGAATTCCCGGTAAGACGCAATCCATGATTGTAGATTTTCGACTCATAGCGCTTCACCAATTTTTCCCATGCATAGGCCGACCCCTTGAGAGCCGCTGCTATTAGCGCTTCGTCTTCGTCTACTAGACTCATGAAATCCCCATCCTGCTGCCGCGTAGCGGTTTTATGCACAAAAAACAGGATACTGGTTTTAGAGAGTAAGTCGCAAGCTAAGAGAGAATAGTTTGTGCAGGACTTAAATTACTTATCGGGATAGGCGTGCAAGGAATCGTCGACTAGAACGCTCCACGCTCTATTGAAGGGGTGCACCTTGTCTGTGCTGCCGCTGGAATCGATCATCGGATAGCCCTTGTTGGCCCAATCGAACAAGGAGTGCTCTAGATTGAATACTCGGGTAAAGCCAAGCTCTTGGAGATCGGCGGCCACAGCAGCGGACCGGTAACCCACGGAACAGTAGACAACGATCTCCGTCTCCTTGCCTAGCCCCCGCTGGGCGACCATGTTTACTATGGCCTGTGCAGTTTCCAGATTAAGCGCATCGCCAAGATGACTGACACCAAACTCATCCACCTCTCGCACATCGATCACAAGGGGAAGAATTTCGCCGGCCTCTTCATAACGAGACCGAAGTTGATCTGTAGAAACTGATTTTACGCTGGGAAATTCTCGCCGAATTTTGTCATCGACTGACTCCCAACTTACGCCGAACAAGCCGAAGAAGAAGGATGATATAGAAGCAGCTGCGATAAAGTTGAGCATATGAAGTATCTGTCTGAGGGGCTCGGTGGAGAATAGGCCTAACTAGGGGTTCACTTAATTTACATGAAGAGCAGGACCGCCAACAACAGCAATTTGTTGCAGCCAAAGCGCAGGCAGCCAATTCGTCTTGCCTAGCCTCTCCCAGGAAGGTATCGCCTCGTGAGCAATCTATCTGGGCTAGACGAGCTGGCTGCTAGTCCTGCGATTCGATGTGGGACCTAGAGAGCCCGAAGGCTCAGATGAGACTAGGCTGCGGCGCGCTGCTCGCTAAGCAACTCGCTGGCCGCACCCATTAATGCATTAAGCGAAGAGGCGATGATGTCCTTGCTGATCGCAACACCCGTGTACCGCCCTCCATCGCACTTTAACTGTATGTAGGTTACCGCCTCTGCATCGGCTCCCTGGCCAAGTGCATGCTCGCCATACTCCATGATTTCAAAATCGATCTTGATCGCTTTTTTGAGACCAACCACGAAGGCATCCAACACGCCATCGCCCTCACCACTGATTGCCATCTCATCACCAAAATAATCTATCTTGGCATTAAATGTCTCTCGCCCTGCCGATTTTGAAATACTGAAATCTTCGAGGCTGATCACCTTGTCGCTCGTCAGATAATGCTGGTTAAAAAGGTTCCAGATTTCGTCGGGCTGAATTTCCTGCCCGCTCACCTCGGTCACTTGCTGCACGACTCGACTAAATTCTATTTGCAGCCAGCGCGGTAACTCAAAGCCAAACTTGTTGGCAAGTACATAGGCAATACCACCCTTACCCGACTGACTATTCACACGGATAACATCCTGGTAGGTGCGACCCAGGTCACGGGGGTCGATTGGAAGATAGGCGATCTCCCATGTCTCACCTTCCTTGTAGATATCGAGACATTTCTTAATAGCGTCCTGATGGGAACCCGAGAATGCAGTAAATACTAGATCGCCAGAATAAGGTTGTCGCGGATGCACATCGATCTGCGTGCACTCACGAACCACCGAAACAATTTTGTCCATATCACGTAGATCAAGCTGCGGATCGACGCCCTGGCTATAGAGATTCATTGCCATAACTACGATGTCCATATTGCCAGTGCGCTCGCCATTGCCCAGCAGCGTCCCTTCGACCCTCTGAGCACCACCCATAACGGCTAATTCCGCAGCCGCAACAGCGCAGCCTCGGTCGTTATGTGTATGCAAACTAACAATTATCGCTTCTCTGTTTTGTATATTGCGACAGAACCATTCGATCTGATCCGCATACACATTCGGTGTCGACACCTCTACCGTGGAAGGCAGATTAAAAATAATGGGTTTCTCTGCCGTAGGCTTCCAGATGTTAGCCACAGCGTCGCAAACCTCGACCGAAAACCCTATCTCTGTGCCGGTAAAACTCTCCGGGGAATATTGAAACTTCCAATCCGTATCTGGCGCCAGATCGGCACAGCGCTGGACTTCCTGCGCTCCCGCCACCGCGATTTCGATGATGCCCGCCTTGTCGGTACGAAAGACTTTCTCGCGCTGAACAACGGAAGTCGAGTTGTAGACATGAAGAATCGCTTTCTTTGCTCCCTTCAAGGATTCGAAAGTTCGCTGAATCAATGCAGGTCGTGCCTGAGTGAGAACCTGAATAGTTACGTCATCTGGAATTTTGTTCTCTTCAATAAGACTGCGAACAAAATCGAAGTCCGGCTGCGAAGCAGCAGGAAAACCGACCTCAATCTCCTTAAAGCCAACGGAAACGAGAAGCTCGAACATCTTCTTTTTCTGCGCCACTGACATAGGCTCGATCAGCGCCTGATTCCCATCACGCAGGTCCACGCTACACCAAGTAGGCGCCTCGGTGATGACCTTGTTCGGCCAAGTTCTATCTTGTATGTCGATAGTCTTAAAAGGTTTGTATTTCTTATGATCGAACACGGATACTTCCTCACTCATTAAATTTAGTTTGAAACCTGGTTCGGTCTTTCTCAGTAACTCGATTCGCTACGCCCTTTTGAGACTCTGAATCTTGGCGATCAGCCTGTTTAGCTAGTCACCCGAAGTTTGAGGCTGCCTAGAATAGGGCAAGTCCCTTGGCATTTCTACGTCTAAATTGCCTCATAATTCGCCTATATTGGTGATATTAGCTATTTAAATACATATTTTTGTTTATTTATACCAATTTTTAGAATAACATCGATTTTACTCACTCAGATCACTCAAGACACAAGGCGCTGCGATGCGGTTGGACAAGCTAGACAAGAGAATTTTGCAGGAACTACAACGCAACGGGGCGATCACCAATCTGGAGCTAGCTGAGAAGATCGGCCTCTCTCCCTCCCCCTGTGCGCGTCGTGTCAAACAACTGCAAGACAGTGGAATCATCAAACACCAGGTCACCCTGCTCGACGCCTCGAAGCTGGAGCTTAAACTCATCGCGCTCATTCAGATCAGCATGGATCGCCATACCCCCGATCGCTTTGAAATCTTCGAAGAGAAGGTGCGCAGCTTTCCGGAGGTTACAGAATGCCTGCTAATCACCGGCCAGTCGGCGGACTATCAGCTAAAGGTCTTCGTACCGGATATGGAGTACTACCAGGAATTCCTGCTGAACAAGATAACCAAGATCGAAGGTGTCACCGACGTACACTCCAGTTTTATCCTGCGAGAAGTTCTTAGCACAACCGAACTTCCCCTCTCCCATATTCAAAGTTAAATTTTCGGAGAAATAACCGTGACTAAAACTATAGACTATTACCTGTCGCTCATTTCACCATGGTCTTACCTGGGGCATGAGAGGCTCATAAAGATGGCGCAGGATAGCGGCGCCACAATCAACATATGGCCGGTAGATTTTAGCGTGATCTTTCCCAGCACTGGTGGCATACCCCTGCCGAAACGATCGAAGCAGCGCAAAGACTATCGAATGCAGGAACTACGTCGCTGGCGCGAGCACTTAAACGTGCAATTGAATTTGGAACCGAAGCATTTCCCTGTCAGTGACAAACTTGCTGCCACCATGGTCGTGAATCTGCGCGAAATCGATACCAATGCAGCCGTACAGTTTGCCGGAGCCTGTCTCAAGGCATGCTGGCTCCAGGAACACGACATAAGCGACCGCGAGACACTACTAGCCATTGCAGAAGAAAATAATCTAGATGGGGATGCACTGCTTAGCAATAGCGAAAGCGCGCTGCAGACCATTACCCAGGACAGCGAGAGAGCAGTTGAACTTGGCGTGTTTGGTGCGCCTAGCTACCGATTGGGCGAGCAGTTGTTTTGGGGCCAAGATCGCCTGGAGTTTCTCGAAAGAGCACTGCAGAAATAGGCGCTAGAAGAAGTGCTTAACCTTCTCCTTATAGGAACGGCTCATCTTTAACGATGAGCCGCAACTCAGAGTCAGATGAAACTCTCCGTTGATATGAGAGGAAACCTTTTCCACCCTGCGCAGATTCACGATAGTCGATCGATGCACACGCTGAAATATAGCTGGATCTAACTTCGATTCAAGCTCCTTCATCGTAGTACGCATGATATGCGTCGCTCCGGCAACGTGCACGCACATATAGTCGCCCGCCGCGTCTACCCAGTCGATATCTTTGATTGGCACGAAAGTAATTGAAGAACCATCCTTGATGGCGAGACGATCTGCGTGCTCCACAGATTGATCTTTCGTCTCTAATAGCTCACTTATTGCGGCAGAGGATTTACCGGTGAGGCTCACTAGCAGGTTCAATAGCCGCTGTTTTTCTTCAGCTGCATCTACTTGCAATTTGTGCTGACTTGCTTTCGCTACAGCCTCTAGCAGACGCTCATTCTCAACCGGCTTTAGCAAATAATCGATCGCATGTATTTTAAAGGCGTCTACTGCAAACGAATCATAGGCAGTCACGAAGACAATCATTGGCAAAATATCAGTCTGGATCTCGCCAATCATCTCCAGACCAGTCTTACCAGGCATTTGAATATCGAGAAAGACGAGATCCGGCTCTAGCTCAGCAATAGCATGCAGCGCCTCCTTCGCATTGGCACAACTCTTGACTATTTGCGCGTTCTCTATAGCACTCAGGCGCATCTCTAGCCCCTGTCTGGCCAGCTCTTCATCATCGACAATAATCGCCTTCAGTACCTTTGCGTCACTATCTGTCATAGGGAATTTCAACCGTTACGATTAAGCCGCCAGTCTCGGCATTGCTGAATATTAATTTATGTTCGCCGGAATAGATCTCTTGCAGGCGATTTCTAATATTACTAATTCCTACGCCCTGAGAGAATGTTAAAGCATCACTTTCTCCATCGAGTTCAGGCACTCCGGGCCCATCATCTGCCACCTGGACTACCAGCGTGTCATCTCTCACCTTTGCGCTAATTCGAATAGTGCCACCGGTTTCGGACTGTGAGATTGCATATTTAATGGAATTTTCTATTAGGGGCTGCAACAACATGGTGGGCACCATAGCGCGCTCGGCACGGGTCTCGATGTCTATATCCAGCCGCAGCCGTTCCGCAAATCTTACCTTCTCGATATCCAGGTACAACTTCGATGTCTCCAGCTCATGGGCCAGATTCACCTTATCCAACGGGGAATGATCAAGGGAGTAACGCAGAAACTTGCTTAGCTTAGTCAACATCTCATTCGCCCTGTCATTTGCAGATGACAAAACCAGGGTTGAGATAGCGTTGAGCGTATTGAACAGGAAATGCGGATTAAGCTGGTAACGCAACATCAGCAGCTGCGCCTCGTGCGCTAGAGATTCAGAGCGCAGACTCTTCTCCTTCTCGGCCTGAAACAACTGATAGTACTTGATAATAAAATACAGCCCACTCCACAGCAGAAGCAAGGGAAAGGAACTGCTAAACAGATTGTCGAAGAGAACTTCGGCGCTAGCATCACCCAGGCTCAACACCTCTCCAAACGGGATAAAAGAGATGTAGTTCCTGATTGGCTGCCAAATTAAGGCGGCCATAAGGGATCCAAACCAGGCAACCAGGAAGCGCACTACAAACCCCCGCTCCCAAACCAGCTTGTAGAGAGAGCGCAGGCCTGCCGTTAGAACCATAGCAGGTATCGCACTGGCACCGGACACAAGCGCACGGGAGAAAATATATTCGGGGGGTACGACGATGATATCGCGCAACACCGACATCACCACCCACGTAGACCACCCCAGCAGCTGGAACACCCAGAACTGCCTGCTACGGATTAGGTCTAGAGTATTGCTGCTCATTGCGCGCATCCACGAGTGAGAGTACCCAAAACGAAAACAGCGCCGGCTTCAGTTAATAGTTAAGCAGACGCTGCCCAGTAATAGCCTTAGCAAGATTCTCAAAATAGCTTTAAAGAGAACTTTGAGCCGGCTGCCCCATTTAGCCTAATAGCAAATGAGCAAACCCCTAACTAGGGAAGCAAGCTCGCAACACCATCGCGCTCTTCTTTGAGTTCTGTTTCTGACTTATCCATCAGCGACTGACTCACTTCACTAATCTCAAGCCCCTGAACGATATTGTATTCGCCGCCCTCACAGACCACCGGGAAAGAGTAAATAAGGCCCTTCTCGACGCCATAGCTACCATCACTGTGAATGCCCATGCTTACAGTTTTGCCGGAAGTGCCCAGAGCCCAATCTCGCATATGCTCGATAGCTGCATTCGCGGCAGAGGCCGCACTGGAAAGACCGCGGGCCTTGATGATAGCCGCCCCACGCTGCTGAACCTTAGGAATGAACTCGTCTAGAGTCCACGCTTCATCTACCAGGTCCGTCGCCTTGCTGCCATCGACAGTGGCGTGATTAATGTCTGGATATTGCGTTGCTGAGTGATTTCCCCAGATGATCATTCCATCGACATCGGTATTGTGCTTGCCGGCCTTATTCGCCAACTGCGCAATCGCACGATTGTGATCAAGACGAGTCATAGCAGTAAATTGTCCCGGCTGCAGATCTGGGGCATTACGGTAGGCAATGAGCGCATTGGTATTTGCAGGATTGCCGACAACCAGCACCTTAACAGATGAGCTGGCATTATCATTAATAGCCTTGCCCTGCACAGAAAATATTGCAGCATTCGCCTCTAACAAGTCTTTTCTCTCCATGCCCGGACCCCGAGGCCGCGCACCAACCAGCAAACAGTAGTCAGCATCTTTGAAAGCAATATTAGGGTCATCTGACTGAGTGATCCCTGCAACTAATGGAAATGCACAGTCTTCGATTTCCATTACTGTACCCGCCAAAGCCTCAAGGGCAGGCGTAATCTCAAGCAGCTGCAATATTACAGGCTGGTCTTTACCCAGCATTTCGCCAGAGGCAATTCGGAATAAGAGAGAATAGCTAATTTGTCCTGCTGCTCCTGTAACAGCGACTCGCACGGGTGCTTTCATTTTTTGGTTCAATCCTTTTGGTTTAGTAAAGTTGGGTGATAGTTAATTAGATAGTCAATTAATAGCTTTGTGCTAATTTAGTAATAATGGGTAGAGAAAATTAATCGCAAATTACCGATATTCGAGCTATTTGGGCCGCGAAGTATATCAGAAACTACCTAAATAGGAGAGTTCGGCGCGGCACACTAGGACTGTGTCGATCCACCTGAGTGGTAGATAAACATGGCATCACCATAGCTGTAGAAGCGGTACTTCTGTGCAACGGCTTCCCGGTACGCGTCAAGCAGCATAGTTTTCTCCGAGAACGCGCTCACCAGCATCAATAAGGTCGATTCCGATAGGTGAAAATTAGTCACCATCGCATCCACGATTTGAAACTCATAACCTGGGTAGATAAAGATATCCGTTTCGCCATGAAACGGGGCCAGTCGGGAATCTTTAGCCGCACTCTCCAGGCTGCGCACCGTTGTGGTGCCTACCGCAATGACACGACCTCCTCTGGCTCTGCAGGCGTCGACCTGGCGGCAAACCTGCGCATCGATATTCACCAATTCCTTATGCATTTGATGGTCTAGCACATTGTCGACGCGAATCGGCTGAAAGGTGCCAGCGCCAACATGCAGAGTGAGGTAGGCCATGTCTACCCCTTTACTGCGCAGTGCCGCCATTAATTCTTCGTCGAAATGTAGCCCGGCGGTGGGAGCCGCCACGGCTCCCTCCTTTTCTGCATAGATGGTCTGGTAGCGATCGGCATCAACCCTTTCATCGCTTCGCCTTATATAGGGAGGCAAAGGCATATGTCCTTCGCGAGTCAGCAGGCCTGGAAGATCTACATCCTCATCAAACTGAAGAAGAAAAAACTCGTTCTCTCGCCCCTGAACAACAGCACCAGGGATTGAATCTCCAACCGAAGGAAAAACTAAGCGCACGCCCGGCTTTGGAGATTTGCTGGCACGCAACTGCGCCATAATCTTGTTTTCATCCAAGACTCGCTCGATCAATATCTCGACTTTCCCGCCAGATTCCTTTTGCGCAAAGAGACGAGCCGGTATTACCCGCGTGTCGTTGAAGACCAGCAGATCCTCAGGCTCCACCAAATTCAGGAGTTGTGTGAACTTTTGATGCCGAATATTCCCGGTAGAGGCATCCAGACTCAACAATCTACTGGCGCTGCGCTTTGCCGCCGGATAATTGGCAATGAGCTCCTCGGGGAGGTCGTAATGAAAATCACTAATCTGCATTTCTTTGAACAACTTTTCGATCAAATTGGGAGGATGGCAAGCCTATATAATATTCCTCCCTAGGGAAAGAGTTAGCCATGCCGTCTGGCGAATTGATAAAAGGCCGTAAGCCGCGCAGAGACAGCAATTGCAGGATCAAGCGCAATTGGTATAATGCCCGGCTTGTTTGGACTAGGGCAGTTTTTCATCTATTTGCGGTATACCTAAAATTTT
>CAJQHM010000063.1 GCA_905478195.1 uncultured Pseudomonadales bacterium | reverse complement strand
ACCTGGAATCGCCCAGAAGAAGATATCGAGAAAGATTATCCCACCAACGTCTTGAAGTTAGCCCGGGCGATAAAGCCTTCTGGTAATTCGCTAAAACAACATGTGTTCTATGACTGGGGACTTGGCTCCTATCACAACAGCATGAGCGCGGGCGCGACCGGTCGCGGTATTCATAAGAATATTTTCGATGGCTACAGGTACATCGTTCAAAATTACGGGCACAACGATAAGATCTATCTGTTTGGTTTTAGTCGCGGTGCTTATACGGTGCGAGCCTTGTGTGGGCTTATCAATAATTGTGGCATCTTAAAGCGGGTAGACGCGAATCGCATCGCCGAAGCCTGGGACATCTACAAGAGCGCCTCGAAGAAGAACCACCCCAATGGTGACGATGCAGTAAAATTTCGCAGCGACCACTGCCATGGGTCACGCAAGGTTCATTTCGTTGGCGTATGGGACACGGTCGGCGCTCTGGGCATTCCATTTAGTTTGATGGGACTGTTCGAAAGCAAGGATGAATTCTACGATACGAAGATGGGCTCCAATGTATCTTTTGCACGCCATGCACTCGCCATAGACGAACAGCGAGAGGACTTTCAACCCACAGTCTGGACGCCGCGACCCGGAGTGGACCTGAAACAGGTTTGGTTTTCCGGCGTACACGCGGACATAGGCGGCTCCTATAAACCCTACAGAGATAGCGGCTTCGTCGCGGCAGACACGCCGCTTGCGTGGATGCTGGATGAGGCTAAGAACGCCGGATTAAAAATCGAGCCACATATCCGCGAAGCGTTGGCCACTAGCGACGGCGCGAAACTGCATAAGTCGCGCGGCCATGTCTATAGACTGAAGCGACCGCTGCACCGTCACTTAGAGGTCGATGAAAAACCAACCAGAATCCATCCCAGCGTAAAGGCTCGATATATCGCAGATGACTCCTATCGCCCACCGCGACTAAAGAGCCTGGTCGAAGACAAGGGCTGGGATGAATTAGATGTTGGGAATTAGAATGACCGACTTTCTCCTGACAAATTATTTAAGGGGGAGCGCAATCAATGGATAGAAAAATACTCGGCTTGCACAAAGACGGGGAAGGCGACTGGGTAGCCGAGCTCGAATGCTTTCACGATCAACATGTACGCCACAATCCACCCTTCTTCAATCGATCCTGGACGACTACAGACAAGGGACGAGAGTCGATGCTTGGCCAGCCTATAGAATGTGGACGATGTCTACAGCTGGAGTGGCCTGAGGGTCTTGAATCGCTGCGCTGCACGCCTCGGTTTGATGAGAACTCTATACCTAGAGGCCTGCAAAAGGATCATTCAACCAAGGCCGGAGTTTGGGGCCTGATCCATGTGGTGTCGGGGCAGCTACGCTATGTGTGTCAGACACCGGTCGAGCGTGAGATGTTACTCGATGCAGACAGCAAAGGGATCATACCCCCGGCCTGCTCCACAATGTTGAGGCTCAGGGTGATGTTTGTTTCTACGTGGAATTTTTTACGAGGCCTCGCTAGCAACTAGCGCAACGGGTTCACCAATTGGCGGATGAATGGCATCAGGTCCGTCGCCGCCATGCCGCGCTGACCTTGCGCCTGCATAGAAAGATCCGCTGCCTCGCCGTGAATACATACGCCGGCGCAGAGACTGTCGCCAAGCGAATGTCCCTGAGCTACCAGAGAACCTACGATCCCGCTCAGCATATCGCCCATGCCGCCCGTTGCCATGCCGGCGTTGCCCTCGCTACAGAGAAAGATACTTTGCTGCGAATTCTCAGTACTGCAGATCAGGCTGCCACTTCCCTTTATCAGACAGGCTCCGCCCCAGATCTCGTTGAGTTCGCGCACCGCCGCGAAGCGATCATCTTGCACCGCACTGGTAGAAGTATTAAGCAGTGCAGCGGCTTCCCCGGGATGCGGGGTAAGTATCCAGTTGTCCCTTTTGATGCCAGTGCCGTGCTTAGCCGTTCCCTGTTGGTGTTCCTCGGCCAGAAGCTGCAGGGCATCGGCATCGACTATCAATGGTGTGCCCACTGTGATCTGACTCGACAGCGCTCTTTGCAATAAACCCCGCGACCAGTCGCTGCGTCCCAGACCGGGCCCGACGACGATTACCGTGGCTCTTGCCAGTAGCCCATCGATGTCCACCTGTTCATCATCCGTACCCAGCACCATAACCTCGGGCCGTCTGGCTAGCAGCGCTGACCGATGCGCAGAGCGAGTGATTACGCTTACCAGGCCTGCGCCAGTTCGCAGTGCCGCCTCAGCGGCCATGATCACCGCTCCGCCGAAACCAGAGTCGCCACCGATGACGAGCACATGGCCGTGAGTTCCTTTATGCGAGGCAACCGCGCGCGGCAATAGCAGCGCACTGGTCGAATTGATATCTATGCGCGCCGCGCTTGGCTGGGGCGAAGCATCACTGGTGAACACACGGTCCGGAACGTCCAGGTCGTGATAGATCAACTCGCCTACATAGTCACCGGCCTGATTGGTGAGCAGACCCTGCTTCAAGCCAATAAACGTAACCGTAGTATCCGCTCTTACCGCTACACCCAGACACCTGCCCGTGTCGGCACTGAGGCCGGAGGGAATATCGATCGCCAACACCGGTCGATCTGCGGCGTTGATAAAGTTAATCGCCCTGGCATAGTCACCGCCGACCTCTCTATCCAGTCCGGTGCCGAGTAAGGCATCGACGACCACCGGGTGCGCGTGATCCTTCTCATGCTCAAGGTCTATATCGACGAAGGCGGTCATCAATACTTGCCGCTCTAGCGCCCACTGCCAGGCTTGTCGCGGATCGCCGCTTAATTTTTCCGGGTCTGAGAGCTGAATCACTTCCGCGCTTAGTCCCTGCTCTTTCGCCAGGGCCGCTAGCAGATAACCGTCACCGGCATTATTGCCCGACCCTGCGAATACCTGAACATGGCGCGTCTGCGGCCAATTTTCCAGGAGTGCATCGAAGGCGACCGATGCCGCGGTTTGCATTAGCGTGAAGCCGGGGATATCAAATTGCTCGATCGCAATCTTATCCAGCAGACGAACCTGTTGTGCTGTGTAGAGATCACGTGGCAGCCTGTTGAGATAATCGGTCATGGCTACTTATCGAATTTCTGAATGAGGCGATGGACGAGACGCAGGCCGGCATCCAGGTCTTCGATGGGAATATCTTCGGTGTTGCGTATAGCCCAGGGATCCTGAACATCACGTAATGCCTGATAGGCGGTCTTGCCCTCTTCGGTTAGCACTACCAACACCGAGCGTTTATGCTTGGGATTGGTTTGGTAAGAGAGCAGGCCGTCGGTAACCATGACATCGGTAATACGCTGCACGGCCTGTCGCGACTGGCCCAGGACTCGTGCAATACCCGGCACAGTGAGACCGGAGCTGGAGAGTGCGATGACGCCGATGACCTTCCACCTGGCACTGGTCAGCCCCAGAGCTTCGGTCATATCATCTCCTTCCGATATTAAGAGTCCGTTCAGCCTAAACAAGGACAATACAAGGTCAAGAAACAGCATACGCTTGGGAGAATGCACTGGGTTTTCCTCGAAATTCCATCTAGTGGAGAGATTTACTCATTCCTAGATGACAACGGCATTTGAAATGGAACGACCTATGTCAGCATGTTGTCATTTGACACTGAATCCCAAGCGCAGTCAATTGTTGAATGACTCTATAGATCCGATAACAGCTAGCATAGAACTATCGCCCCAAAAATTGCGACTTGAATAGCAGAGCAGGATTTATTAAACGGCCATACTGGTCAGGCGCCCTCTTTATAAGGACAGCATCATGAATAAACTATTATCACTCTCTCTCGCAGCGGCTGCCGCTGCCTCGCTCTCCAGCTTCAGCCAGACTAGCCTGGCGCAGGCACAACTATCCGGCACCCCCGACGAACTGCGCGAGTTTCTGCACCCAAGGCCGAACACGGTGAATATCAACGGCGAGGCCGAACTTACGGCCTATAAAGATGTGGCGAAGATAAGCCTGATGGTCACCACCGAAGAACGCACCCTCAGCCGGGCAATGGAAGTGAACCAGGCGTTGCGACTCGAACTGATTCAAGACTTTTTGGCCGCCGGCATTCCCCAGGCAGACATTAACAATTCCAAGTTCTCCAGCTCACCACAGTTCGGCCTGTTCGGTCGCAATCCGAATAGCTTCGAAGTGTCCTCGCGCATGGAAGTCGAGGTCAACAGTGAGGAACATCTGCAGTTGCTGGCCGCCGCGGCAGATGAGCACGGTGAGGTTGATTTTGAGAGCACCGAGTTCGAGCACAGCGAGGAAGACGCCTTCGAACAGCAGGTCAAGGAAACCGCCTTGCAGGATGTGATGGCGCAGAAGGCCTACTACGAGAGCAGCCTCGGTCTGGAACTGAAGGCGGTAAACTTTTTCTATGGCGGCATCCGTCAGATGTCTCGTGCCATGCCCAGGGCTGCTATAGCTCAAGAGATGGCGCTGGATGCCAGCGGCGGCAGAGCCAGCTCGTCTGAAGCCATGTCAGCCCCTACTGTTGCCCCAACATTCGATGAAGTAGAATATCAGACCAACATTACAGTGGTATTCGAAATCATCAATGAGAATTAGCGGCCTAGGCCTACTTTGTCTTTTACTTGTTAGCCCGGCTGTTGGCGCCGATGCGATTCGCGACGCCAACAGACTACTGCGCGCGAGCAATGTCGCTAGCCAGTTTGAATCGATGACGCTGCTACAGACGCAAAACATCATTCGCACCTATAGCAGCATAGTGGCAATGTCGGCCGACATTGAATTGCCGCAATGGATCAAACTAGAAATAGCAAAATGCTATGAACAGGCTTTCGCCTGGGAGAAATTCGAAGAGGGAATCGCACAGATCTTTCTGGAGAATTTCAGTACAGACGAAATGAATATGCTGATTGATTTCTATCGCAGTGAAGGCTTACCGCCAACCGAAATAGAAAATTTCAAGGCAGCGATCGCCAAGGGTGAGGAGATTCAGCAGCTAAGCGCAGACTACATCTTTAACCACAGTGAAGGCTGTGCCAAGCACGATATCGATCTCATACTCGGCTTCCTTGCCAAGGCGCAACAAAGACCAGACAGCATTCTTAACACCGAACACTGACTCTAGCCTGCTTAGACTAGTAACGATTCTCCGGCGCCGGTCCATAGGACAGCCAGGTCCTGTTCACCTGTTGATGGACACCCGGTTTACTCCAGTCACATACGCCTAAGGGGAAGACCGCCTCCAGGCGTCGCTTCTCTTCATCGGTGAATGCCACGGTGTAATCCGCATAGTCGATAGGCTTCAGCTGACACTTCAGGATATCGTTGCTGAGCGGACCTCCCGCTACCAGACGCATTCCCGCATGCGGAGGGTACAAGCTGTTGCAGGCGCCAGCCGTATTATCGAAAATACTCTCCGTGTCGAAATTTGGTTCTTCGACGATGCGCTCTCCGTTAGGAGCAATGCAATCATTCTGCAGATCAACAGGTTTAGCGCGCACGATCTTGTCCAAGCGGGAAAGTGTTGAGGTATCCGCCTGAATATTCGCTAACCACTGATCCATCAGCGCAAGATTGTCTTCATCGATATTCTGTTCTCGAGAGTGGCGACGCGTTATGAAATTTCCCGCGTGGCCATTGTCACGCTCGAGTCGTGCCCGAGTCACAAAAGAATAGACACTAGCATGGAAGTTACCGATATCATCTAAGTAGACACGATCATCGAGAATGGGCACCTGTGACAGGCCAGCACCGCCGCTGGTGACTCGGCCGGTCTCGTAGACGATGCGCAGCGCATCGTCATCGGCGATCGTTCGCTGCGGCCTCGAAATGACATCGATATCCCAGCCGCCAATCTTCTCGTTCAAATCGAGGAATAAGTCCTTGTCGATTTTCCCCGCATTCAGGGCGAGCAATCCGTACTGCACGCCGACATTGTCGTGAGGAGACTTGGCAAATTGCCTCTGCGTTTCTACCTCGGGATAGTTTTTCTTTCCAAATATATTACGCATGCCATCATATATAGAGCACCTGGCGCCTTCTGGATTTGTCAGCGGATGATAACGAGCAGCCTCAGGAATCTGTGAAGAACAGTCATCGGGCCCAACACGCTTCGGCCTGTCACCAAGGGATTCATCGCAGACTGACCACATGGACCAACCGCCGAGAATCGCTTTAGTCTCATCTGACAGTTCCTTTGCCGGATCGTTGGCATAGCTGCGCAGCAGGCTCGCGCACTCCTGCGCATCGGTGAAGTAACTCACGGCATCGGCAAAGGTAAGGCTTGGCATCAGGCCATCGAGAATTCCTGGATAGGCGCCAGCGATGAGCAGCTGTTGCATCGCACCGCCAGAACCGCCATTGCCGATCGTATAACGCGGCTCACCGTAGGACTCGATGAAATACTCTTTTACCATCATCGCAGTTTCTGCCGAGAGCACATCGTTACATCCGCCCTGGGCATTCACGTTCAAAGTAGACGACGCCACCGCATAACCCTTACTCAACATGTCCCGCCTTAGCACGCCTCCTGTCGAATTGCCCTGAAAGTATCCTGCCTCGCATCCACCCCCGAAGGTGTAGACTAGTCGTCCGTTCCATTGCGGCGAGGGAGCAAGCGCGCTAGGCGCAGCAGAAGATGGATCATGCAAGATGGCGATCTGATAGATGGCGCGATTAATAGTGCCGGTTTCGATGCGCACTATAAAAGGGACTTCGACTTCTTCAATCGTGTTAGTGAAGGCCATGTCCTGAGGTCGAAGCTGCAGCTCTGCTAGCGGCTTGAACCCGGCATCGGTGTCTGTCGATTGATATACATAGTCGACGCGCGTTACTAGGGAGCAGTCGCTATCGATTGCCCTATCGTCTATATATTTGCCGTTGCCGATAGCGAATCGGCGCTTCTGCCCATCTCTGTCCACCGCAAGATCAGCCAAGCAGAAGTAAGGACTCTGTTGCTCGCCCGAAAATATTGGGCCGCTGCGGGGATAGTTCACCACCTCCAGTTCGGCCGAGCGCTCTCCAGATAGAACAGAGATAGTGGCATTTCCCTGAGGGAGGCCTTCTACGAGGGCTTGATAGCGGTTTAACTGGGCAGATTCTTCCAGAGCCGCTAGTGAGGCTGTTATCGCCTTTCCATCGACCTGCAGCTGCAGCTGACTCGCCATCGAACTACTGTTAATCTCCACGAGAATATCGCCGCCGCTTATTAGATGAGATTGGTTGGACACCGGCCTGATACTGAGAACCTGAGTCACTGCTGGAACATTGTTATCAGGCGAGCAGGCGGCGAGAATAGCCAAGGAGGCGGCAACTGTCATACGTAAAATGGCTGTTGAGCGGGTGTGGAAATTAAGCATTTGATGACCCCGATTTGGTGTTAGTCTTGTTGTGTAGTTTTGTATCTATTAACTAGGGACAGGCTGCCGCAATAGCCCCGCCCTCTTGATGATTTGAACTGTACCATTGTGCAAATATGAATAACAAATCGGCACCGCAAACCGGCATAGAAGCTGATATCTCCGAGTGGCTGGAGGCGCTGGAGAATATCCGTGATTGCTATGGTGACGGCGGTGTTAAGACGCTATTAGACGATTTGAATGAATGGAGTCGCAATCGGAATATTCCGCTTTCCGAAGACCAATTCAATTCCCCCTATCTCAATACCATTGAGGTCTCCACTGAGCCTGACTATCCCGGTGACATCGATCTCGAGAAGTCCATCGAGAATATACTGCGCTGGAATGCCATGGCCATGGTACTGCAAGGACAGGATTCGGGCGCTGGCGTAGGCGGTCATATAGCGACCTACGCCTCGGCTGCGACCATGATGGAGGTTGGCTTCAACCATATCTTCCGCAAGCGCTCGGCGAACTACGGTGGCGACTTGATCATTCCCCAGCCGCATACCTCACCTGGTGTGTACGCTCGCTCCTGGCTCGAGGGCAGGCTGGACACTGCGCAACTCGAAAACTATCGACGCGAATTACAGCCTCATGCGGGGCTCACCTCCTACCCTCACCCCCGCTCCATGCCTGACTACTGGCAGGTGGCGAATGCCTCGATGGGGCTCTCCACCCCTACGGCTATCTATCAGGCGCGCTTTGCCAAGTATCTGGAGAACAGAGGATTAAAAGCCAAGAAGGGTGGCAAGGTCTGGTGCTTCATAGGAGATGGCGAAACCGATGAGCCGGAAGTCCTGGGCAGCATAAACATCGCCGCCAGGGAGAAGCTGGACAACCTCGTTCTGGTGGTAAATTGCAATCTGCAGAGACTGGATGGACCGGTGCGCGGTAACGGGAAGATAATTCAGGAGCTAGAGGCATCGTTTAAAGGATCGGGCTGGAATGTCATCAAGGTGATCTGGGGTTCGGGCTGGGACAGACTGCTCGATGAGGATAACGATGGCAACCTGCGCAAGCGCATGGAGGAATGCGTAGATGGCGACTACCAACGTTACTCGATTCTGCCTGGCGAACATCAGCGAGAACATTGGGTTGATGGCAATCCCCAGCTCGAGGCGATGATGAACTCGTTGAATGACGAGGAGGTGAAACAGATAAAGCGCGGCGGTCAGGATGTTAAGAAGATCTACGCCGCCTTCGACGCCGCCGCAAAATGTGGTGACAAGCCCACCGTGGTTCTGGTCAAGACAGTAAAGGGCGATGGCATCATCGGCGCCGAGGGCAGCAATACAGTCCATCAGAAGAAAAATCTCGACAGCGAGCAGCGCCTGCAGATAGCGAAGAGTTTTGGCATCCCACTCGATGAGGATGCGATACGCCGTGCCGAATTTTACAAGCCGGATGCCGATAGCGCTGAGATTGGGTACCTGAAGGCGCGACGGGAAGCCCTGGGCGGACCGATACCGGTTCGCGAAACTAAATGCGCCAAGCTCTCGCCTCCCCCATTAGAATCTTTTAAAACGCTCACCGATGGCTCCAGCACTAGAGTCCAGTCTACGACTATGGCATTGGTTCGAATTCTTTCGGTGCTGCTACGCGAGAAGTCACTGAACAAATACATCGTTCCCATCGTTCCCGATGAAGCCCGAACATTTGGCTTGGAGGCCTTGTTCAAGATTGCCGGTATTTTTTCCTTGCAGGGTCAACACTACACGCCGGTTGATGCAGATACTTTGCTTGCCTATCGCGAGGCGGAAGATGGGCAGATACTGCAGGAAGGCATTTGTGAAACCGGTGCGCTCGCCTCATTCCTCGCGGCCGGAACCGCCTACTCCATTCACGGCCTGCCGATGATTCCGTTTTACTTCTTCTATTCGATCTTCGGTTTTCAGCGCGTGGGCGACATGATCTGGACCTGTGGCGATATGTTGTGCCGCGGCTTTCTTATTGGCGGGACCGCTGGTAGAACGACCTTAAATGGCGAAGGCATTCAACATCAAGATGGTCATTCCCAAATTCTTGCGAATACCTACCCTAACCTGAAGAGTTATGACCCTGCCTTCGCCTATGAGTTGGTAATAATAGTCCGAGAAGGCATTCGTCGCATGTACGAGCAGCAGGAAAATATCTTCTACTACCTGACCGCCTACAATGAAAACTACCTGATGCCTGCCATGCCGAAGACGAAAGATATCGCGCAGAAGATCGTAGCCGGAGGCTATCTGCTGAGTAGCACGAAGAAAACAAGTGAGAGCGAAATTCACCTTCTGGGTAGCGGCTCGATAATGCAACAGGTTCTGAACGCGAGAGACCTGCTAGAAGAAAAAGGCTTTGCCGTTTCGGTATGGAGTATCACCAGCTACAACGAACTACTGCGAGACGCAGAGCAATGCGAGCGCGAAAACCGGCTGCACCCTTTCGCGAAAGCCGTGACTCCCTATATAGAAAAACTCTTTAAGACCACTGGCGGAAGCTACGTTGCCGCAAGCGATTATATGAAGATCTTCGCCAACAGCATCGCCCCCTGGATGCCTGGACAATTTACGGCACTGGGTACAGATGGCTACGGATTGAGCGAGTCACGGGCCGACCTGCGCGAGTATTTCGAGATTAGCCCTGATTATATTTGTCATGCGGCATTGGTGGGTTTGTACAAGCTCGGCGAGCTAGACGCGGCACAGCTGAAGATCCACATGAAAGATCTGAAGATCGATCCAGACAAGACGAATCCGATGCATCACTAGCGGCGGGTTTCGTCTTCAGATACCGGAAGCGTGCTAGGGTTCTACCAACTCAATTCTTACACCATCGGGGCCTTCGGCGAAGGCGATACGAATGGTACGAAACTCCCGCGGGTCCATCGAGAAAGCCACACCGTTTGCCTTCAGTTCGGCCTCGGTTGCGGTGAGGTCGGCAAACTTCCAGCCTAGATGGTCAAAACTTCGACCCTGTGTGGGGGCGAGTTCTTCCCTCGCCTGCCTCACCAGCAACAAGATGTCACCGTAGTTGAGTGCGGGTACGGCGTCCTTCCACTGCTCCCTCTCCCCGCCAAAATTTTCTCCATACCAGTCGAGCGTGCCTGCGGGGTCTGGCGATAAAAGATGTAAGTGATGCATGCCACGTAGTTCCGGGTCGTCGATGATTTCGATCTTGGTGCCCCAGGGATCCTCAACGAAGCCGATCTGCATACCGCTGAATTCCCTTAACTCGCCTAGCTGTCTGCCGCCGTCGGCAACCACATTGGCAACTACCTCGGCCACATTAGTCATCGAGAATCCGAAATGGTCCACAGCAGAACCGACCGAGCCTTCGCCGGGGTCGCGCTCGAAGAAGATCACCGCGATGTCGCCGTACATAACTCTGTCGATGGGATAGCTGGTGTCGGTTGAGCGCAGAAAACGAGCCGCTTCTCCGCCAAAATGCTTAACGTACCAGTTGACCGCTTCTTGGGAACTGGTGGCTGCTAAATGAATATGATCGTAGGGTGCGGCGAACGTCTTTGTAGACGCGCAAAGGAATAATACTGTGAGTAAGAGCAATTTTTTCATGAGCTGCCTCGTTATAGTTTTCTCTATTCTTCTTTTTGCTGGCAGCGACTCGGTGCACACTAGTGCGTCATAGAATAAACCAAATAGTTTATACCTAATCGGTAGGCAGCATTTGCATAACGGGTTGGGTAGGATGGATGATAGGTGTGTTCCCAGCCATCTCCCATATCGGAATTCCAGTTAATCAGAACCATGACGCGACCCTCGTCGTCGAGAATCGCGTGGTTCGTCGCATAGTTGATTCCCTGTTCACCCATTTCATCGTTTCGATACAACGCCGGTATCATCTGCGGGCCGTCAATATCGTAGTAGACATGAAATATTTCATGATCGGCCTTTAGCTCTACGACCTCACGGTCTGGAAAAACCAGACTGAAGGCGGCATAGAAATTATCCCATTGCCGCTGGCCCCAGAAATCGTCGATAAGCAGGAAGCCACCGCGCAACAGGTACTCGCGCATGTTCTCCACTTCGTTGGGGGTTAGGGAAAGACCTCCACCCTGACCTACTTCCAGCATGTAGAGGAAGGGGTAGTCGAAAATTTTCTCGTCGTCGAAGCGCAGCACGATGGGTTCACTCATCACACGTATATTGGTTAGGCGAGATACGCCACGCAAGAAGTTGATATCGGCATCGGGGAAATCGATTGACCAGGGGCCATAGCCGAAGCCACCCCCGTAATAGGTGTCGAACTGCACGCGCACGAAGTTAAATTCACCCGCATCGTCGTAGACTAATTCCGTAAGATCGTCTTCCGCCGCGAATGCCGCCATAGACAAGCTGCCAAGCAGCAAGGCGATCGTTGTGATTAGTGTATGAGGTTTAGCAAACAACGGCATAGCTTAAGGTATTTCTGCAGGCTGCGTTAGTGGGCTTGAAGGAAGGCTTAGTGTGTCTGGATTCCCGCAAATATTCAAGCACCGCCAGCTATTGCGCTAGTGATGCGCAGTAGTCTTCGGAACTTATTGCGGGTGTGAACCAGATGAAGTCATAGGCCTGCAATTCGCCGAATTGCTGCAGGTAGTCCGCCGGCTCATCGCGGGAAGCATCTACCTCCAAAAAGGCGAGAGAAAGGATCTGCCCGTCTTGCAAGCCTGCCTGTGCGTGCAGCAGATAGTTCGGCACGCCCAAGTCACGACGAATATGATAATTACCGGCGATGAGTATTTGCGCCTGCCCGCCCGAGTTAGCACTCAGGCTTGCCGCCATCGCAAAATCTCTAGCCTGCTGCACTCGCACCATGGCCGGAAACTGCGATTCGGGCAGCATGCCACAGTGACTCTCGTCGATGTCCTTGGTTAGTGCAGCCATGGCCGCTTCGCCTAACACATCTGCAATCTCGGCAGCTGTCGGCTCTCCATAGACTCGCATCATCTCTTCATTGCTAATATTTGCAGCATGAATGTTCACGCTCGCGTCCATAGCACTGCGCACTAGAGGGCCATAGTAATCCCAATCCCAACCGTCGTTATCCCACTGCAGATATTCGTTGATCGCCTCCAGGCTGCCTAGCTGCTGCGAGCCAAGGTTCTCCAGGAGCGGCTGTTGCTCGCTGCTCATCATCTCGAAGGAAACGCTGGATACTCTACCTGTCTGCAACATATAATCCAGCATTTGCAGCTGCAGCGCATGATGATCTGGGTTGTCGTGCTTCTCTCCTAAAAGAAGATAATTGACCCCTTCTACACTAGCGAACAATTCACTAGGCTCCACGAACCGATCGCGTCGACTGTCCCAGATCGTACCTACTAGGGGGTGATCCACATAGAGTTGTGACTGCCATTGCTGCCCATGGTTCAGTTGCGCCGATACGCAGCCTGAGCAGAGCAACAAGACTATAGAGAGCGTAGATTTAATTCGTTCCACCCATCTGCATCCATTGTTGATAAATGTCGTCGGTCCAGAAACTTTGAAAATAGGCGATCGCTGCCAGTTTCTCAGCGTCGTCTAACACATCGATGAAGGCGGGCATCTTGCCACCCAGGGATTCACCTCCATAGTTAACTACCTGCAGCAGAATCTCTTGGGGGTGATGCCAGGCATGGGCCGAGCCGTTCAATGGCGGAGGCGGGAAGGAACCGTCATCGAGGCGCGCGCGCCAATCTTCGACAGTCCCCTGAGCCTGCGCCCCGTGACACACGGCGCAGTTCTGCGTGAAGACCTCACTACCCAGGGCTTGCTGCTCATCCGAGTACCATCGAGACACTACTGAGGCCGAGGCCGAGTTTGCTGCCTGAGTCATGGAGGCACTTGAATCTGAAACCGACGCTTGCTCGCTGCAAGCTATCAGGGCTAGGGCAAAGAGTCCGGTAAATAGTATTCTGCTAAGACTAATCATCATGGTTATCTGCAGTCTTCTTTGGGTAGTCGAAATAAACAAGCTCGGCACTGGCAAACTCAATTTCCGACCACGCGTCGATAGGCAGGCTAAGCTCGACCAGGCCACAGGTTGGAATATTATCGATATCACTGCCGGCCATTTCGTTTACAAAGTCGGTAATCGCGGGGTTGTGACCCACCAACATAGCCCCATTGCAGTCGTCGTCTAACAAGCTTGCCGCCTTGAGAAACATCGGAGAACCCGCGAAATACAATTCTGGGTTACTCCCCACTTTATCACTCACAACGCCGAGTTGCTGCGCCCACATCTTCGCTGTGGTTTTTGTGCGAACTGCCGGGCTACAGATAATGCAATCGACACTGCCTAGCCTGGCCTTGAATCGCTCGACCATCGTTGGTACGTCGCCTATGCCACGCTGGGCCAATGGCCGCTCAAAATCTTTCAGGTCTGGATTGTCCCAGCTGGATTTAGCGTGACGAAGCAGATAGAGGGTTTTCATCTATAGATTCTGATGTGTAAATCTAGGTCCATGAAGAACGGCTAGGAACTGCAAGAACCAGCGTAATAGAGCCTTATACCCCATATAGACTGCCAACTCCAGAAATGTCGAACCGACTTTTCCCCAGCTATATAAGTCACCAAATAGCAATTTGCGGGGCCTGTCTGTAGAATACGGCGCCTTCACAACTCGGGGATTTAAAAATGAGAATTCTACTAGTCATCGGTCTTAGCTGTCTGATGTCGGTGTTCAGCCTGAGCGCCCACTCGCAAGAAGAGTCGGGACTTGCAACACAGGTGGAGTTTGGTGCCATCTTCACTTCCGGTAACACGGAAAATGAGAACATCAAATACAAGATAGTTTTGGATTGGGTGCAACAGAACTGGGACTATAAATTTACCAGTGACGGCTTTCGCTCTTCCCAGGACGGCATATCCAATGCACAGCGGCTCTACCATAGCGCCAGCGCCAACTACACAAACAACGAAGTGAGTTATGCGCAGGGTCGCGTAGCCTATGAGAACGACAAATTTAGTGGTTTCGACAACCAGTCGGACGTCACCTTCAGTTATGGTCGAAATATACTGCAGAACAGAGACAATATGTCTTTAGCGCTAACCGCCGGTGTGGGTGCACGTAGATCGGTAATCGCGGGCGACGCCGACACGGAAGGGCTGGCACGTTTTGCTGCCAACTATCTATGGAATCTTTCCGAGTCTGCCGATTTTATTCAGGACTTCAGCGTGGACGCAGGCAGTAATAGCAGCATCTACCGAACCGAGACAGGGGTTCAAACAGATATCCTCGAGAATCTGTCATTAAAATTCACTGTTAAGGTTAAGCACCAGACTGAGGTGCCTGTAGATAGAGAGAAGACGGATACTGAAACCGCTATCACTCTAGTGCTAAACTTTTAGGGGATTGCTGACTCTGCTATAGCTCAGTCCCGGGGCTCACTGTGAGGCTCGGGACTAGCTGTAGAACTTACTCTCTAGAGCCGGACAAACACCTTGTACTTTTATCGTACTTTCGAGGTTACCTATGACTCTTGTTGTAAGGCTTTACTGGTTCATAGCTCTACTCTTACTGCCTGCCAGTTTAGGATACCTTCTCTACAAGAGTGGCGGATCCCTCGCTCCGGATGCGCTTATCGAAGCGCCTATCACCCTTTTCTTCTTTGTTTTCTTTCTGGCATGGACCGCGATAGGCGGCTACGAACTTTTCTTCGGGACTAGCAATCTGCGACGCAACTATCCTGTGCTTGCGAATCTTCGCTATGCACTCGAATTCATCCGGCCAGAAATTCAGCAGTACTTTATCGCCAACAACACCGAAGAGAAGCCTTTCTCGCGAGAACGCAGAAACTTAATCTACCGCCGCGCCAAGGCCGCTAACGACACACTGGCCTTCGGAACCGAGCAAGACATTCTCGCGGAGGGTTACCGAAGTCTCTACCACTCCCTGGCCGTGAAAAGTGTGGCAGAAGAAAATATCAGGATCGACTTTGGCGGCAAGGACTGTCAGAAACCCTACAATGCTTCACGCCTCAATATATCTGCCCTGAGTTTCGGTGCTCTAAGCTCTAATGCCATCGCCGCCCTCAATAAGGGCGCAGCCATGGGTAATTTCGCGCACAACACCGGCGAAGGCGGCATGAGCGAGTATCATCTCGCCCATGGCGGCGACATCATCTGGCAGATTGGTACCGGGTATTTTGGCTGCCGAAATCCTGATGGCTCATTCAACGACGATGCCTTCGCAGAGCGGGCAAATCTTGATGTGGTCAAGATGATCGAGATAAAGCTCTCGCAGGGCGCGAAACCCTCCCATGGTGGCGTACTTCCCGGCGCCAAAGTGACGGAAGAGATTGCCAGAATTCGTCTGGTCGAGGTTGGCAAGACGGTGAACTCGCCGGCCATGCATCCGGAGTTCGATACGCCCAAGGGGCTACTTTTTTTCGTTGCCCGCCTGAGAACGCTGAGTGGCGGCAAGCCCGTTGGCTTTAAGCTATGTCTGGGCAGAAAGGTCGAGTTCATGGCCATCATCAAGGCGATGCTAGAGACGAAAATTCTACCCGACTTCATTACCATCGATGGTTCTGAGGGTGGCACGGGCGCAGCGCCAGTAGAGTTTTCAAACCGGCTGGGCACACCCTGCATTGAGGCCACCTATTACATCAATCAGGTGCTTGTGGGTGCCGGACTTAGAGATCAGATTCGCTTGATAAGTGCCGGCCAGACAGCGAGTGGCTTTGACATGCTGGAGAAAATTGCACTCGGGGCAGACACCGTGAATGCGGCGCGGTCGATGATGATCGCTCTGGGCTGTGTTCAGGCAAAGGCCTGTAATACCAACGAATGCCCAACGGGCATCGCCACGCAGAACCCTGCGCGGGCAAGGGCGATAGATTTAAAGGAGAAATCCGAACGCGTTAAGAACTTTCAGAGAACCACAGTGCATGCCTTTATAGAACTCTGCGGTGCGATGGGATTTAGCAACCCAAGCGACCTGTCACCCTCGGACATCATCAGCCGTTTCGAGGGTAGAGCGACAAACTTCGACCAAATGTTCGAGCCCCTGATCGAAAACCAGCTACACAGCGACAACATACCTAACTCCTACCGAGACGACTGGCACAAAGCGTCAGCTGAGTATTTTTAGGCTGCTGCGCTGCGACCAGAGAACTAGCAGCCTATCTATCAGCCTATCCAGCCCTCTACAGGAACAACATGCAGAAGCAGCACGGTTGTGCTGCCCTAGCCACGGGTCGAGATTGGACGCTATACTGCCAAGCGTTCTATACGAACCTGATTCGTTCGCAATCTTTAAAAAACGCAAATAAGGTCGGAAAATGATTTCACGTTTGTTGCTTAGTATAGCGATCACACTGACGCCCTACACTGCCCAAGCTGACCAGAGTGATGATCGTCTGGGCGGGCTATTTGCTATCCTGCAAGAGACCAATGACGTTCGTACCATTCGGGTGACTGAAAGTCAGATCTGGGAAATCTGGTTGCAACATGCCAATGCCGATGTGCAGCAACTTATGTTAGTCGGCACACAGAGAATGAACACGCAGCGCTTTCCAGAGGCGATGGTCGTGTTTACTCGTTTAACGGAAAGTTTTCCCGACTATGCCGAAGGCTGGAATAAGAGAGCGACCTTGCACTATGTTCTCGGCAACCTCGATGCGTCGATAGCGGATATTGAGAAGACGCTTGCGCTGGAGCCAAGGCATTTCGGCGCCCTGTCCGGTCTAGGCATGGTCTATATCCAGCGTAAAGAATTGAGCAAGGCCAAGCAGGCATTCGAAGACTTGTTAGCGGTGCATCCCAACAGCCCGAATGCAAAACAGAATCTGGAGTTGGTAATAGAGCAACTTCGATTCAGTGTTATCTAGAACTAATTTTCGAGCATAAAAAAAGGGCCGCCAGGCGACCCTTTTATCGATCGAGTACTACTTACTGACGTGTAGCTGTAACAGCCATTGCGCCGAAGTCACTACCGAATTCGCCAGTCATAGTATCGCCTTCAACACTGCCTGTGAAATCCAGAACGAGCTCCTGACCCTGAACAGAAATCTCAGCAGTAAATGCCGCTGTGTTGTCAGCATAAACGATGCCAGATAGAGGCGCGTTCAATACATCTGATGCCATCTCACCGCTTCCGTCTGCGTTCAGTGTAAGAGTTACAGGAAGCTCACCCAATGGAGAGACGATCTGAGCACTCCACATACCTGCCGCAGGAGGAGGGCCACCGGCCGCACATCCAACTAATACTGAAAGAGATAAAACCAGCAATCCGCTTAATATTTTTTTCATGTTTATTCCACCTAGTTAAAAAATGTCACTCTTAAAATTTGTTTTGCACGGAAGCCTGGAGTTACCGTCCGATGCTACTCGCCGCAGCACTTGCCCCCCCGTCTCTTCAAGCAATAATCGCTTAGAAGACCCAACGATTGCGAAACGGTGGGTCTATTGTCCGGTTAATACGCGCTTAGTCAACCGAAAAACCCGAGTTATTGACAAAACGAGCTAAGGCGAGCAATTTCAATGGGTTAAGAGATTATCTCCTAGGGGACAATCCAGGCTGATTGCCAGCTCAAGCCACTGCGCGAGAACCCAAGTGCGGAGGTGATCTCACGCTCGATTCCGGGCATGTGAGCGGCTCCGTAGAATATGCTGACCTGCTCGAGACTTGGGTTCTGTAGGACTTCGTCCAATACTCGCAGCGCCGCTTTGTTGCGATCCCCCAATATCGTGAGTTGCTGCTCCAATTCTGCACCCACTATCACCCCTCCACTTCGACCAAGCTCGGCGGCGAACAGGTACTTGAAAGCGTTGTTCTGGTTCTGTGAATTCAACGCTCTTAGCAGCGAGAGCATACTGAGCGATGACGTAGACTCTTCGGATACCACGCTTTGCTCAGCCATCTGCGCCATCGCCAGGCTTAGAAACATACTCAGGAAATTTTCATCCTTGCTCGCCATCAACGCCTCTAATTGCGAAGGCGTCAGGTCGGCGTGGAGAAAATTCGATGGTGAGTAATCGATCTCGTTGAGCTGGAATCCGACATTCAGGAACCTGGCAAGGCTCTGCTGCATGTAACCAATTAAGGATGTGCTACCTGCTGCACCTTGCACCGGAATCTGATTCGCCTCGGCAACCAACTCATAGAGAACCACGTCTTGAGTCGTGAAATATTCATTCAGTGCGGCGTAGTATTCTTCTTCGCCCAGATGTACCGCCGCCACCAGATTCAGCTTCACTCCGGCATCATTCTCAAAGCTAACGATGGCAGTCTGCAGCTCGCCCTGCCATTGGGATGTGCCCTCGATGAAACGTACGTATTGCGTTTCCTCCTGAGCATCCGCCGAATAGCCTGAAGAGCTTAGCAGTAGAAGCGTAATACCCAAAAGGTTCAGAAATGAATAACTTCGTAGGGTTCTTATATACCTATCATTTTTCATATGTTCACCAGGCGAGCTCGAGTATTTCCAGAACATCTTCGGCGCCGTCAATCTTTCGCGGATTCTTCGCAACGACCGGATGCTTTGCTGCTCTCTCTGCAATTACCGGCAACTGTGCTCTGTCAATGTTCGCATCGCGTAGAGAGGTGGGCAAACCGAGGCTCGCCACCAGCGCTTTCACAGACGCTGCGGCACTGCTGTGTGTATTTCCCAGCGCAGCAATGATCGCCTCTTGCCGCGTCATTTGCTCACTGGCATTGAAGGCAAGCACCGCTGGCAACATTATGCAGGAGGTAATGCCATGAGGCACAGCACACAGGCTGCCGAGAATATAACCTATGCCGTGACTCGCTCCATGGGACACCGAACCGAGACCACAGCATGCCAGCCAGACTGCCTGTTGATTCAGGCTGCGGGCGGATACGTCCTGTGGAGCTCGTTTGCAATCAGGCAGGGAGGCGGCAAACAGCCGCATGGCGTGGAGAAAATGCCCATCGAGGAAAGGGTGAGAGTCGGCGGAACAGTATCCCTCTATGGCGTGATCGAGAGAGCGAATGGCGGTGGAAAGCCAGAGCCATTGGGGCGTGTGTAGACTTAAACTTGGATCATAGATGATCGTCTGCGGACAGATATTGATGCCGCGGTAGCCTTCCTTCGCGGAAATCTCCGTGTTCAAGACGCCGCCGTTATTACTGAACTCGGCACCGGATAGGGTAGTCGGAACGGCGATCTGGCGAATCTTTGGATCGCTACTAAAGAGGTTGAAATCGCCATACTTCGAACCCCGAGTTCCATCGCCAAACTGCGCGTACTCGATAAGCTGCGCCTCGGTCTCGACATTCTGATCCATAGCCAGCTGCACGACCTTGCAGGCATCGATGATAGAACCTCCGCCTAAAGAGACCAGCAGATCCGCATCCACCGCACGTGCCGCCTGCAATGTCCGCATCACATCTGAGCGTGGCGTGTGCGCGCCGATGTCATGAAAAAGGCCCGCGCAGCTAGCCCCCAGAGCAGCCTGTAACTCGGCGAATTCGTCAGTTGCTTGTGCCAGACTGTTTGAGGCGACTAGCAGCACCCGCTGCGCCGCCGCTCTCTCAATGAGGGCGGGTAGCGTGCTTGCGACTTCGACTCCAGCGAACACCGTATCGAGAGCGCTGTAATTGAATTCTATGCCGGAGGATATCGTTTCTGTCATTGAGGGGTTCTGCCCTGTTTTCTCGCCTAAATGCAGGCTATGACTATACCCCAATTGCGCGACAAGCTCCTCGCTCGGGGCCGGCAATTTCGTGTTCTCACCCTCTAGCGCTGCTATACTCTAACCAATAAGACATTTAAAAAATCTCAAGAAAATTCCCCGGGGGGATTGGCTATGGCTACTTTTAAGGTGAATGGTGTAGAACAGAATCTCGATATCGAGCCGGAGATGCCCTTACTTTGGGCGCTTCGCGACGAGCTCGGCATGACCGGCACGAAATTCGGCTGTGGTATTGCCTCCTGTGGTGCCTGCACGGTACACGTAAACGGCAACGCAGTAAGAAGCTGCGTGACACCGGTGAGTGCGGTTGAAGGAGCGCAAATCACTACAATTGAGGGCCTCGCCTCTGTAGCGGCTGGTGCAAACCCTTCTGCACCCGACCTCAGCGCCGTGCAACAGGCATGGATAGATCATCAAGTACCACAGTGTGGCTATTGCCAGTCGGGCATGATCATGGCCGTGTCCTCCTTGCTCGCGTCGAACCCAAATCCTAGCGATGCGGATATCGATAGCAGCATCACCAATGTTTGTCGCTGCGGCTCCTATCCCAGGGTTCGCAAGGCAATTCGCTCATTAGCGATAGCGTAAGGGAGACTACTGATGAAAATTAACAGAAGACGTTTCCTACTAAGTTCAGCCGCAGTCGGCGGTGGCGTGCTGATTGGCTACTCGGCGTTGAAACCAAGCAATCATCGCAGAGCGAATGCCGAGCTGGCCACAGGGGGCGAACACTATGTCACGTCCTTCATCAAGATTGAGCCCAATAACGCAATCACGGTTTATGTGCCTCACTCAGAGATGGGTCAGGGCGTTCACACCTCATTGCCGATGATGGCAGCGGATGAGCTAGATGCCGCATGGGAAGACATCATCGTCGAACAGGCACCGGCTATCGATCTCTTTGCCAACGGCGACCTGGTCAAAGGCTTTGCAGGAGAATTTGGTTTACCGGGCTTTCTAACAGGCATCGTCAATGCGAGCGCGGTTAGCATTGCCGAGCTGATGAATCTACAAACTACCGGCGGCAGCTCGTCGGTTCGCTTTACCGGTGAAACTGCCATGCGTACAGCAGGCGCTGCAGCCCGACAGATGCTTATCGAATGTGCAGCGAATCGCTGGAGCGTCGCGCGCGATGACTGCAGCACCGAGCTTGGCCATGTTCAACACAATGCCAGCGGCCGCTCATTAAGCTATGGCGAACTCGCCGCCGATGCGGCACTGCTTGAGCCACCCGAGAATGTGACCCTAAAGGATCCCTCCCAGTTCACTATCATGGGCAAGGCGATATCCCGGGTTGATATTCCCGCGAAGGTTGATGGCACAGCAAACTACGGCATCGATGCCCACAGCGAAGATATGCTGTATGCAGCGATTCGTCTGGCACCGGTTTTCGGTACCAAACTGGTTTCGGTCGATGCCGGTGATGTGCTGAGTCGCCGCGGCGTCAAACGCATCATCGAGTTAGAAGATTCGGTCGCGGTTGTAGCCGATAGCTACTGGCGTGCCAAGGAAGCACTGAAGGGGGTGAAGTCCCAGTTTGAATCCTCTGATGCAGACACCACGTCCAGCGCCGATCTCTTTGCAGGCTTCGAGAGAAGTCTTGCCGAGGACAAGAATAGTAAAGTTTTGGAAATCGGCGATGCCGAGGACGCAATGGATTCTGCAAGCGACGTGATCGAAGGAAACTATACCGTTCCCTATCTCGCGCACGCGGCGATGGAACCGATGAACTGCACAGTGCATCTACATGATGGCATAGTAGAGGTCTGGACCAGTACGCAGGACGCTCTGGGCATTAAGGGCCGTGTCGCCAAGATCGCCGGCGTGGCCGAAGATGACGCTATCTTCCACCACTGCTATCTCGGTGGCGGCTTTGGCAGAAGACTGCCTTTTAACTGGAACGTCATCGACCACGCGACACTTATCGCCAAGGAATTCGATGTTCCGGTGAAGACTGTTATGAGTCGCGAAGACGATATGCAGCAGGATTACTATCGCCCTGCCGTTGCCAGTAATTTTAAGGCCGCCTTCGATGCGAATGGCGTGGTACAGGCTTGGCACAATCGCTTCACGGGCCCTATTCAAACACCGGGTGCGTCTCACATTCCTTACGCGATTCCGAATAAATCGATTCGCGTTGTCGATGGCGACACCCATGTGCCGATAGCCGCATGGCGAAGCGTCGATCACTCGCAACAGACTTTCTTCACCGAGTCCTTTGTCGACGAGATCGCGCACCGCTCTGGCAAGAATCCCTATCAGTTCCGCATGGAAATGCTTGCCGACCATCCACGTCATCGCAAGGTTCTCGAAGTGGCTGCCGAGGCAGCAGGCTATGGCGAGAATCTACCGGAGGGTCATGCCCTGGGTATCGCGGTACAGGAAAGTTTCGGCAGCATAGTTGCCGAAGTTGCCGAGGTGTCTCTCGATACGAACAATCGACCGGTGATACACAAGGTCACTTGCGCGATCGATTGTGGCTGGGCGGTAAATCCAGACACCGTCGAGGCGCAGGTTGAGAGTGGCATCATCTATGGTCTGACCGCCGCGCTGTATGGCGAGATCACCATCGAGAATGGACGCGTCGCGCAGAACAACTTCCCTGACTACGAGATGGTTCGCATGGCCGATGCGCCAGAGATCGATGTGCATATCGTAGAATCGGGAGAGAAACTAGGCGGCCTGGGCGAACCTTCCACGCCACCGATTGCCGCAGCGGTCAGTAACGGACTCTATATCCTGACGGGCCAGAGAGTCAGAGAGTTACCGCTTAAGAATCACGACTTCTCGCGCTCGACTCCGATCGCGCAGGTTTAGATTCAAGCAAGGAAAACGGGCGCAGCGGTGCGCCTTTTTTTTGCCTCGGATTTCATGATTTCCAAGACAGTATTCTGGCTGAGAGTTTTATGACTGAAATTTTGACGCAACAACTCATTCTGGACGGTCAAACTAGTCCAAATGCTCATTGCGCCTAAATATGCTCGGTGTCAGCGTGACCCTCAAGAATAAGCTCTAAGACCAGCCGTTCATTCAACATGAAGCTACGGTTAGTCCCCTGGCGAGACGTTGGTCTACTCCCAGAATTACTGATTGCCCCAAAGACGGGCAATTGCACCACTTGTTGCTCCCTCTTGGGAACCCGCAGCCGGCTATTGGCAAAGGCGGGCTACGTGGCAACCGTATTATTAGCTGCCGCCAGCCGTGCTACACTTGGCTCTGCTAGTTAGAGGTAAGACATGAGCGTATTAGTTCTCGGGTTAATCCTGTTTATGGCTCCCCATTTGCTGAGGGAGTTTGGGCTGCGGCAGGGCTTAAAGGATGCACTTCCCTCCGAGGGTGCCTACATGGGCCTATATAGCCTGATTTCCCTCGCCGGGCTCGGGCTGATCATCTGGGGCAAAGCAATCTCCCCCTTTCAGATGATCTGGCAACCTATCTACGAATGGCGATCGCTTAGCCTGATGCTTATGATTCCGGCATTGATCTGCGTTGTGGCAGGCAATGTGCCGCTATCTTATCTACGCAAATTATTGCGCAATCCAATGCTACTAGGCATTCTGCTATGGAGCCTTTCCCATCTGTGGGCAAACGGAGACCTGGCGTCGATGCTGCTATTCGGTAGTTTCGCCCTCTGGTCTGCGATCAAGCTATTCAGCATGCGCGGCGTTGTCGATGTCGACTCGAAATCTCCTTCCTTCGTGTGGGACATTATCTCCATCCTGGCCGGTCTGGTTTTGTATACTGTCATCGGTCTCTATCACGGCGAACTATTTGGAGTTGGAATTGGCCTTGCTTAAGAATATTTTGATTAGATTCAGCGCATTCTTCGTGCTGGCTCTGTTAGTTACCGGTGCAAACGCGCAGGAAGATTTATCGGCCCATTGGGACGGAAAATGGATTGTCGCTGGCACGCTGTTCAGCATCGCCGTCGAAGTTGAGAACGAAGAACTCAAACTGACTCAGGTCGAATCACTAGGCTTTGAGTGGAGCAACGAGAACGGAAAAATCGAAGGCAATATAGTAACGGTCGAGATTGAATACGCTGGTGTGACCGGTACGATTCAGGCAGAACTGGTGAACCCTAGCACGGCGGTCGCATTCGCAGCCACCTGCCTGCCGGACTTCATGGTGGTGTGCCTGCTCTCCAAAGACCGACAGGCGGTCTTCAGAAAACTTGCTGATCAGGCAGAGAACTAGGCGTTAAATTTCCGCTACCGATTTCACAATCTTACCCACGATACCGTAGTCTACAGCCTCCTGAGCACTCATCCAGAAATCACGGTCGGTATCTTGTGCGACGCGCTCCAGAGGCTGGCCGGTCTCGTCCGCGATTAGCTGATTGATGCGGACTCGCATCTTCACGATCTCTTCAGCCTGAATCGCTATGTCGGTTGCATCTCCTCGTGAACCACCAGAGGGTTGGTGCACCAGGAAACGGGTATTAGGTAAGGAGAAGCGATTTTCTTTAGACGCTGCCAGATAGATAGTTGCTGCAGCGCTGGCAACCCAACCGGTACCTATAACCTTCACCTCAGGCTTGATGAACTTAATCATGTCATAGACAACATCGCCGGACTCAACGTGTCCGCCTGGCGAGCTTATGTAGATAGAAATAGGCTCGTCGCTGTCTGCCGCGAGTGCCAAAAGTCGCTCGGTAACGGCTCTGGCGATCTTGTCGTTAATTTCACCAAAGATTGTTATGGCGCGCGACTTAAAAAGCTTCTCGTCCATGAACCCCGATTTTTCGGATGGCTTATCTTGCTTCTTATCTTCTTCGGGGGAATTCACTTCCATTTCAAACCTCGTTTCGGTATTGCTGATAATAGTAAAAGTAGTATCGGGGATAGATTCTAACAGGCTTGCTGGTTGCTGCGTATATAAGCGATGACTTTCCACAGATCATTGTCCCCCTCGGGGAAGTTCGAGCCGAACCCCACCATACGGGTACCTAGTACACCATTGGTAATCACGTCGAACATCTCCTGATCGCTGCGGGCATGGTTCCATTGGCAGTCGAATAGATAAGAGGCATCCAGTCCCTCTTCCGGTTCCATCGTATGACAGAAGCTCGCACAGGAGCCTTCGAATATAGCCTGGCCTCGGGCTAGATCATTCGGGCTTGCCATAAACTTCTCAACTAAGCTGAGTTCCGCCGGATCGATAGCAGAGCCTCTGTCGCTACAGGCAATCGTGGCTAGCAGCATGGCACAGTAAATCAATACGCGGATCACTCACACTTCCTCTAGTTCACAGGTAGACTGGCTGATTCTAACCGTGTCGCAGCAGCTGTCTGCCGTCACGCTCACACTTTTGATACACCAGTGTGGCAGATTAACAAAAAAACGAGAATCGGGAATCATAATTCACTCTGATTCCGCCGCAAGCGGCGAACACACCGAGCCTATGAGTTCGACGCGTGTTCGACTTCCGGCCCAAGAGGCTTAAATGTCGCGAGTAGCTGCGGCAATAGGGTGAGCGAACCCACCAGTGCCACCAGCATGGCGAGACTCGTTAGCAGGCCGAATACAATGGTCGGAATGAAATTGGAAAGCGCGAGAATCGAAAAGCCCGCCACGATCGTCATCGACGTGAAGTACATCGCACGACCAATACTGTTATGGCAGAAGTGCATCGTGTCCCGATAATTTCCGAAACGAGGAAACTCACGCTTGTAGCGATGCATATAGTGAATAGTATTGTCGACACCGATCCCCACCGAGATTGCCGCGATGGTAATGGTCATAATATCCAACGGAATGCTTAGCCAGCCCATTATGCCGAGCACGAAGCTAGCGGCGATGGCATTTGGGATAATACAGATCAAGGCAATCATGAATGATCTAAACAAGACCAGAAACATCACCATGATGGCCAGCATCACTACGCCCAGGGTTAGAATCTGCGACTGAAACAGACTCTGCAACACATTGTTGTACATAACCAGTATGCCAGTTAGCCGCACGTCTTCGTCTGCAAATCCAAATTCGGACTCGATACCAGCCTCGATGCGCTGCAGCAATTCATTGCGGTTTAAATTTTCAGCAGACTCGATTACACGCACATTGAACCGGAGCTGATTCTCGCTTACCGACACGAAGGGATTCAGTACCGTGCTTTTCAGTGTCTCTGGAATACGATTATAGAGCACCGCCCATAGCAAGCCATCTATGGGCTGATTGTCGTTAAGATTTTCGGCAAGTTCAATTACGGCTCCGAACGAAAGCACCTTGCCTGTCTGTGGGTCATTATCCAGGTATTGATGAATAGCCTTGACCTGCTCCATCTTGGGTGCGGTGAACCAATAAGCATCGTCGTTGCCACCGGTATCATCGCCGAAACCAAAGCCATCATCGAAGCCACCATCGAAAGCATCCTCAACCTCTGGCAGACTTACAATGACATCGAATGAGAGTGTGCCGCCCAACTTCTCATCGAACAGTGACATACCTTGGTAGATTTCAGTGCTCTCTCGAAAATAATCGATGAAGCTATTCTCTACGCGAATCTGGGACAGACCGATGCCACTAAGCAAGACTACGGCGAGATAGATATAGAGGACCTTGTTGCCCAGCTTCTCTGTGAGTGATGCCAATGCCGAAGTCAGGCCTAGTTTTACGTTTGCATTAAGCCTGGACTCGTCTTTGTTAAGAATGCTTAGGATGGCGGGGAACAGAGTGAACGCTACTATTAGCGCCGTTGCCACTCCCATCATCATCATCCAGCCGAAGGTGATGATCGGCAGTATGCCACTCACGATCAAAGAGCCGAAAGCAACCGCGGTGGTTAGTGCGGTGTAGAGACAGGGTCTAAACATGCTCAACACAGAGTGTCGCAAGAGTTTGTCATGATTTGTATAGTGCCGGGTCGCCCTTAATTCGCGGTAACGCACCGTCAGATGTACCGTGAGCGATATGGTGATAATCAGTAGCAGCGAAATAAAATTCGAGGACACGACCGTCACGCGCCAGTCCATAAGCCCCAACACACCAACCATGATGACGCCGGCTACCGCACAACAGGCTAATGGCAGGGCTACCCATCGCACCTTGCGGAAGATAAGCCCCAAGGCGAATATGATGAGAAGTACGACGGCGAAGCTAAAACTACTCAGGTCACCCTGTACGAAGGTAACCAGATCGTCTGCGATCATCGGCGCGCCGCCCAGATAGATCTGTGCGTCACCTCGATAACGTTCCAGCGTCTGACGGACCACGCTGATAATCTCGTGCTGCCGATCCGCCGCGAGCACGCTATGTACTGCGTAGTCTGCCTCCACTTGGGCCAGCTCGCTGGCCTCATCGGTCGAGAGCTGCTCTAGCCGCGCCTTGTTGCGCAGTTCGGTGCGTCGCCCTATCAGCTCACGTGCCCGCTCATCGATCTCAAAACCAACCAACATGCCGGCGGTCTGCCCGTCTGGACTAATGACTGCGTTTCTAAATACGGGGCTATTTACTAATTCTTCTCGTGCAGCGACAAGGTCGATATCTTGATTCGCCAGTGTTAGATAGTTTTCCGAGATGCCTGTAAGTGGCGTGTCCTCGAATATGGGCACATTGAGAATACTATCCACCGAGGCGACACGCTCTATACCCAGCAGCTCTTCGCGAAGCTCACCGAGCCTGTTCAGTTCGTCTCGACTGAAGAGATCTCCGGTGGGCGTATAGGCAACCGTTACTGACTCGCTCGCGCCATAGCGTTCATTCATCTCGCGAGAAAACTCGAGATCCGGATCGTCTTCCAAGAGCAGAGAGTCGGCGGAGGCATCCAGTCGAAAATTTTGTGCCTGCCAGCCAAAGAATCCAACCAGCAATAGCAGTACAGCGATTACGACATAGGGTTTGTGGAAAACGAGGGAGCTATAAATTCGGGTTAAAGAGGCAAACATAATACGTGGATTGACACCCTTGGGGTTTATCGTGAACTGGCCGCAACTATACTCGGTTCGGCTACTTTATGCGATTGCAGAAGCAGGCCCCGTGGGCCATGAAAATAGCAACACGAACGCCAAAGCGCTGCGCTGCTATCTCTAAAAGCCGCCCCTCTAGAGAGACGCTTGTTCCTGCTCCTGCCGTCTTGCGCCGCCCAGGATTCCGGGAAAGGCATAGTTCCCCTCATGGCAGGCATACTCATACATCACTTCGCCGGCTGGCTTGCGATTCATAGCAATCTCGCCAGTCCATGGCTGGGTATAGCTGAGTGGGTCTTCCAGAGTGAAAGCGTATTTTATCTTGTCATCGCCTTGCAGGCTAAAGCGTTCCGTAATCAACAACTCTTCCGAGCTGCCTCTAAACGATTGCTGCGGGTGAAAATCTCGAGTCTTTACGACCAGAGTGTCCCCCTCCCAGTAAGCCACCGAATCTCCCATCCATTTCTCAAAGTCTGTCGCGTGGTTGCTCTTGTCTAATGGAATGATTCGCGCATCGTGAACCATCTCTACAAGAATCATCACGTAGTCCTGGGTTTGCACAATCTGGTAGTTGCTGTTGTAGAGAATCGGTAACATCGGTGGACCGGACCCGGAGCCAAAGGTCAGCAGGCAGCGCTCTGCCAGAGGGCGCAGTTCCGGCGCATCGAAGGCCTCAACGCCGGGCCGGTCTCGCCAGATGGAGCGAAGGTCATTCCGTTGGCGCTCTCCGCTCAGATAGGGGATCTGCCCATTAGGTGGGTCTACGATAATCGAGGTGCGGTACTGACCATCTAGCTGAATCGCATCTGTACGCGGATCCCACCAAAAGCTGTTATAGCCAAGGTCTGCATTGCCGTCTGTGGGCGGTGCCCGTTCCGGGTCGGCTGGCGCAGAGGCAATGTTGTAGCGATCACGCCATCCTTGCTCTACATCGGCGGCCTCCTCCTCGGTGAGAAAGCCCTTCTCTCCCAGCTCTTGCGGGCGTACCAGCGGAGTCTGCGAGGAGTTTGACCAATACCCCTGAAGGTCCGGTTTGCCGTCTTGCATGCGCGGGATCCCCGGATCTTGGGCAGAAACGGACCCAACCGAGACATAGAGCAGCGCTATAAATAGAGAAGAAAAGCAGTAATTTTTCATTCGATGCACCCTTGCCTGAAAGCCCTGGAGTGTTCTGCTAGTATTTCGAGCATAACGCCAAAGACAGGTCGCTACAATAATACGCCAATCTGCTGGCCGACTAGCCGAAAACATACCCAGCGAGGGGTTTTAGCGGGCCACCCTGGCAAATTTATCAGTTACACTGTGTTGCATGGCGGAAATAGCGAGATATCTTATTGATTTATGGCGTATTCTGGGATTCGTATAGATCGATCATAGCTGCAACTTTCTGTGACATGGTGTCGCACCCCATGTGATTAAGCGCGATTTGTTGCTACTATTATACCCAGCTTGAGAGGCCAGCTAGTTGCCATTGAGCAATAAATTAGAGTTTGGAAAGCATTAATTCATAAGGAGCAATCATGCTACGTAAATCACTCATTATTTGCGGTTTGCTAATCGCCTCATCCGCTGCGCTAGCCGATGAATGGCTGCGCTCGATTCCTGATTTCGAACTAAGCGATCACCTGGGTGCGACGCATACACTGGATAAATATGCCGACAATGAATTTGTTGTGTTCTATGTACAGGGTGTAGGCTGCCCCATCGCTAGAATCGCGCTGCCTAACTATCGTGAAGTGCGCGATGAGTATGCGGACAAGAACATCGAATTCCTCATGTTCAATGCAAACATTCAAGACAACCTGCCGCGTATCGCCAAGGAAGCAGGCGAATTTGGCATCGACTTTCCAATCATTAAGGATGAGGGTCAGGTTCTCGCGAAAGCCTTGGGCGTAGAGCGCACTGCCGAAGTATTCATCGTTAACCCCAGAACGAAAGAAGTTCTCTACCGCGGTCCGATTAATGACCAGCTGGGCTATGAGACACAGCGCAATAATGCCGACGAGCATTTCCTCAAGGACGCATTGAATACCGTTCTTGCCGGTGGCACTGTAAATATGGATGACGTGCCAGACTCTAAGGGATGTCTGGTTGCTATCTTCGACACATAATCGAAACTAGTCGAAACTCAGAATAAAAAAGGGACACAGGGTGTCCCTTTTTTATTGGCTGCTTTTTTTGCCTGCTATTGGCTTAAAGAAGCTATTCGTTTCGCAACACTCACTTGCTAGTTGTAAACCACATTACGAATGATGGCGATCATGTCGGTGATGCCCTGGCGAAAGTCTACCTCGGGTACGCTCTCGTCGTTTCCATGGACTCCGGTAGGCTCGCCGGCGCGGGTGATGATTGGATTGAACCCATAGCTCACGATTCCCAGGTCGCGCGTGAAGTGGCTGTCGGTGAAACCCGTACTAACCGAAGGCAAGACTCTCGAGCCCGGATACAGTTCACGCGTGACATTCTCGATCGCGGTAAACAGCCTCGAACTCGTCGAAGATATCGCGGGAGTGAAAGCCATTATTACCTCGACCTCGACGCCGGTTGGCGCCACCAGCTCGGTAAGATCGGCAATGAATTCTTCCGCGGGCCTATCCGGGAGCATACGGCAATCCAGTTCCGCCCAGGCCTCAGGCGGCACTACGTTGATCTTGCTGGAACCACCCATTCGCGTCATCGAACAGGTGTCTCGGGTTAGCGCATGATGCCCAGGTCGATATGCCTGAAACTCGGGGAGAAACTCCGGGTCTTGAATGGCTGCACTCATATTGGCATAGGCTGGCGCCCATTCGTTGTCCAAGGAAAGCGCGACGCCAGCGAAATAAGTGTCGACAGGATCGATGATGCGTGCCGGGAAGGGGTTGGCACGAAGAATCGCTAGCGCATCGACGATACGGGTTACAGAACTAGTGGTTCTGGGAGAAGAACCATGTCCGGGTACGTCCACGGCTTTCAGGCGCAACCAGGCCGGAACCTTCTGCGTGACCTCCACACCGAAGATAATCTCATCCATGTTACGACTGCCGGCACCGCCCTCGTTTATCAGTAAGCCCACGCCGTCAAATATTTCTCTGCGATTTTCGATCAACCAGCCCACGCCGTAGGCGCCGCCTGCCTCCTCGTCCGCTGTCGCAAGAAACACAACGTCTCGATTCAGAGCGCGGCCACTTCTATGCAGACTAAGGAATGCCGCTAGCTGCGATATTCCCGTGCCCTTCATGTCTCTGGCACCACGGCCCAGGATGTAGCCGTCGCGTATCTCACCGGAGAGAGGGTCTATGGTCCAGTATTCCGGATCCGCAGGCACCACGTCAGTGTGCTGCAACATCATTAAACCAGTCTCATTACCGCCTTCCAGGCGAGCCCAGATATTACCGCGGCCGGGCGCGCTTTCGGCTGTTTCGTATTCGATGCCCTCGGCTTCGAATATGGCTGCATAGAAATCGACTGCGCGGGATTCGTTACCGGGTGGATTGATGGTGTCTATCTGAATGAATTCCTGAAGCCAGGCGACGGATTCATCTTCGATGGTTTGAGCCATGCTGTGACTGACAAATAAAAAACAGCCAATCAGCAATAGTGCATTTTTCGTTTTCAAGCGGAGTCTCCCCTGAGTAGTGATGCCTTAAAAATACAGCATCTCTGCGCAGCTGGATAGTAGCCCGGTCGCTTAACTCGAATTCGCGGCAATGGAATTCACAGTGCAGCTGTTATCAAAACTATCTCACGGAGAAGGGACTAAAAGAATGCACGCCGTCTACCAAAACGAGTCTCTTTAGGCGCTTAAGACGTACTTAGCAGAATTCAATAATGCAAGACAGAGGGCGACACTGCGATTGATTTCATCGCAGCGCCCATAGAGCAGAACTATTCTACAAATGCGCGCTCGATAACATACTGCGCCTTGATACCCTGGCGCGATTCTTCGAAACCCCAGCCGTCCAGAATTTCACAGGTATCTTTCAACATGCTTGGGCTGCCGCAGATCATGAATCTATCCAGTTGTGGATCTGCCTGTGGCAGACCGATATCAGTAAACAGTTTGCCGCTAGACATTGAATCGGTAAGCCGACCCTGCGTCGCAAAATCTTCACGCGTCACGCTAGGGTAATAGATGAGCTTTTCTCTTACCTGATCACCAAAGAATTCGTTGCCGGGCAAGTCGTGTTTGATAAATTGCTGATAGGCCAACTCGGATACGTAGCGCACGCCATGAGTCAGAATCACGTTATCGAACTTCTCGTAGACCTCAGGGTCTTGAATGATACTGATGAACGGAGCCAGGCCGGTGCCGGTGCTGATGAGGTAGAGGTTTCTCCCCTCGAGAAGATGGTCTACCACCAAAGTGCCAGTGGGTTTGCTGCTCACGAAGACTTCGTCCCCTACCTGAATGTTTTGCAGGCGAGAGGTCAATGCTCCATCGGCAACCTTGATGCTTAAGAACTCCAGTTCTTCATCGTAGTTCGGGCTGGCAATGCTGTAGGCACGCATCAAGGGCTTGCCTTCAACTTCTATGCCCAGCATGAGGAAGTGGCCGTTCTCGAACTTTAGCGAGCGATCCCGGGTGGTCTTGAAACTGAAGAGTGAATCGTTCCAATGGTGGACGTCGGTTACGCTTTGGGTAGAAAGGTTTGCCACTGCTTGCTCCTGAACTAAATAGGCCAGATGGGCCCAATAACATAGTGCGCGCATTGTACGCCCTGTGTGCTATATCTGCAAAATTGATTATATGTATATTAATTATCTGTTTATTGGATATACTTGGTTCTCTATGCGATTCACCCTCAAACAACTGCAGGTCTTTCTCGCCGTCGCCAGCCACGAGAACGTAAGCATTGCCGCAGATCGGCTTGCCATGTCCCAATCCGCTGCCAGCACCGCACTTAAGGAACTGGAACACCGTTTTGGGGTGAAACTGTTCGACAGAATAGGCAAGCGTCTGCAGCTAAACGATCAGGGCATAGCCTTGCGCTCGAAGGCCGAGGCGCTCATCTCACGAGCCGAGGATCTGGAAAACTCCTTAGGAGAGCACAGCGAAGTTGGAGAACTGAAGGTAGGTGCGACACTGACGATAGGCAATTATCTGGCAATTGGTATCATGGCGGAGTTCATGAAGGAGCACCCCGCTGCCAAGGTAGACCTGAATGTTGAGAACACCTCATCGATTGCCGCGAAGGTCAGAAACTTTGAACTCGATATCGGCCTGATTGAAGGCGAGTTGCAGGAGGCCGATCTAGAGGTAAGTTATTGGCGAGATGACGAGCTGGCCCTGTTCTGTTCACCTGACGATCCGCTCGCCGCCAAGTCTGTACTCGATGATGCAGATCTTGTGTCTGCAAACTGGATTGTGCGCGAGATCGGCTCCGGAACACGCCAGGCGTTCGATCGCGCTATGAGCGGGATTCTTCCAAGCCTGAATTTACGCTTGGAGCTTCAACATACCGAGGGTATAAAACGAGCGGTTGAGGCAGGGTTAGGCATTGGTTGCCTGTCCAGATTAACTTTAGAAGAGGCGTTCAAGCGCGGATCGCTGGTACCTCTGCAGTGCCCACATAGAAATCTGACCAGAAAATTTTATTTTATTCTACATAGGCAGAAGTTTCTCGGTCATGGTGTGAGAAGCTGGATGGAGCACTGCCAGAACACTTAGGAAAGCAAAACAACATGATCGACACAGTGAGTAAAAAAGAAGCGACATCATTCTCTAATCGAGTCGCTGACTTTACCATCGCCCATAGAAAGCTACTCACGCTGTTCGCAGTCCTAACTAGTATTCTATTGACTACAGGCATTATCCGAACAAATTTCGACACCTCATTAGAAGCGCTGCTAACCGAAAGCGACCCCTATCTGGATGAGCTATTGCTGATGGACGAGGCATTTCCGGCGCCGCTGCAGATACAATTTGCATTCGTGGCTGAGGGCTCAGACACGGTATTCAATAGCGAGCTTCTGGCTGCCATCGATGATCTGAGAGATAACTATTCCGCAATTCCCTTTGCCGATAGAATCACAACGATTCTCGACTACGTCTCCCCGGAGACCCAGAGCAGACTCTTTATTAAAACATTGAGAAGCTATTCTGAAGAAGATCTGGATGAACTAGCCGACACCGCATTGGCCGACAGGCTCCTCACTGCCAACCTTCTCTCCGATGACGCAGCACTCACCTTTGCAATTATCAACACCGACTCGGATGGAATTTCGGCGGATGACCGTCTCGACATCGCCACTGCCGTAGTAAGCTTGCGCGACGAGCTTAGCAGCCGTCACCCTAACGTACAGGTATTGGCAAACAGCGACGTGATGCTGGAGCAGTCCAGCCAGCAGGCTATGGTTGACGACCTGACCAATCTAATGCCGTTCGTGATTCTGGCCTGCGTACTCGCCATCTGTTACTGCTTCAGGTCCGCAACGCTAGGCATCTGCATACTAACCCACACCTTGTTCACGCTGCTATGCACCATAGGCACCCTCGGCTATCTAGGCTTCTCATTCAATAGCATCTCGGTCATTGCTCCCCTGGTTCTGGTGATCATCTCCGTGGCCAATAGTGTGCATATTATTTCTATCTATAAACAGGCGATGCATCGGGGTGCCGCGAAGATATACGCCATGCATGAGAGCATCTCCCATAATTTTCAGCCGGTGTCGCTGGCGGCGCTAACCACGGCGATAGGCTTCTCCTCACTTAATATGTGTTCCTCACCAGCGGTACAGGATTTCGGGCAGATCGTGGCGCTGGGGATTGTCTTCGCCTATCTGCTCACGCTGCTGCTATTGCCGGCGATTTTGATCTGGATGACCTCAAAACGCGAAGTTATCGCCAGCACCGGCGTCTCATTCATGGAGAGACCGCTGCAGAGAGTCAGCGAGATTATACGCACCAAGGATGTCCCCATCTTCTGGGGCTGTACTTTTTTAGCCATCGTGACTCTTGCTCTTCTGCCTCTTAACGAGACTGACTTTAACCGCCTGGACTTCATCGCAGCCGACTCCGATATTAAACAGTACTACGATGAGGTAAGCAGTCATTATAATCGTGGCACCGCGCTTAACTACGGCATCGACATTCGAGAGGAATGGTCTGCGATAGAGCCAGACTTTCTGCGCAGAGTTGAGGCATTCGGTCTGTGGTTAAACGAGCAAGATGAAGTGGAATCATCAGCCAGCGTCGCCGATGTTGTAAAGACGATTCACCGCGTACAACATGATCACGACGAGTCCTATAACGTAATACCCGATGATTTCGACACCATCGCGAATTACCTGCTCGCCTACGCTCTCATTCAGAGCGCTGACTTTCCACTTTTCGGTTTCGTCAGCACCGACTTCTCAATGATTAATCTTTTTGTCAACGCCGTTCCGATGTCGAATCAGGAACTGATTGATTTCGATGCACGAGTGATAGAAAAATTTGCACAGGATTTCCCGGAAGCAGAGCTGCTGCATGGCAGCGGCATACTTCTGTTCGCACGCATGGACGAACTGGTAACCATCGAGTTATTACAAGGCTACTCCATCAGTCTATTATTAATCACCATCAGCCTCATGATTGGTATGCGCAGCTTCTACTTTGGCCTGCTTAGCGTGATTCCCAATCTGCTACCGGCAACGATGGTGTTTGGATTTTGGGCGCTATTTGTGGGACAACTGGATCCTTTTGTGATGATGCTGTTTAGCATTAGCATAGGCCTAGTTGTGGATGACACTGTTCATCTACTCAGCCACTATCTGGAGAAGCGTCGCGCCGGAGAGGAAAAAACCGCTTCTATCGATTACGCAATCAAGACTGCCGGCCCAGCTCTGTCGATAACCACCATCGTGCTGGCACTGGGTACTACCATTCTGATTGGTGCCAATACCATCTACTTTCAACAGGCGGCAAAGCTCTTGGTTCCTATCGTGGTGCTGGCGCTAGCGCTGGATCTATTCTATCTGCCCACGATTCTGCGTCGATTCGATAATAAATTCAAAGATGAAAACCTTGTGACCGCCTGATTTCTCGGCTTACACTGTGAGCAAACCAAAAGGGAGAACTCACATGAGCAATAATGAGAAGTCACTGAACAGACGACAATTTACCAAGCTAGGTGCAGCGGCTATTGCTGCCGCCGCCACAGGAGCAAACCAGATGGCCTCAGCACAGACAGCGGCAAGTGAACTTGAATCGACATTCCTGATGGAGCTGGCGCTGGATGTGGCAGACCAACTCGATGCCGGCCACACCAGTATTGCACCTGTCACCGGCGGTACTTTCGGCGGGCCACGCCTGCGGGGAACGGTAAGAGACGGCGGCGCCGACTGGATCACCCAGGTCTCAGGGCATTCCAGCCTGGATGTTAGAATCACCCTGGATACCGATGACGGCGAGATCATCTACATGACCTACACTGGCGTGGTCCATAGAGCAGACAGCGGCCTCTACTGGCGCGTCCGGCCCATCTTTCAGACCGCCTCAGAAAAATACGACTGGCTGAACCACATAGTCTGCGTAGGCAAGAGCAAACAGATCCCCGGCAAGGTAGCCTACGACGTCTTCGAGATTCTTTAACAACTACAGAGAATAAGAAACCGCACCCATAGCCTTGCACTACCCCGCGATCTAGAGCAACTCAGTAGAGTGCGAAGCGCAAGACAAAATTTTTCTCAGGCGAGGCGTTTACGCCTTGTAAATAACGAGTCGGAGAAAAATTTTAACACCGCAATTCGCGCTCTACTGAGCTGCGTCCCAAGCACAAAAAAAGCCGGCCTCTTAGAGGCCGGCTTTTTGATCTAAAACCAAGTTAAAGAGTGCGGACTTAATTCCCGCCTTGGTCGGTATATTTCCACTGCACCGCTCCGAAAAACATCTCGTCCCAGCTCTGCTGTCCCCAGGGAACCGTTCTTTCCGGATCGGGGTTAGCATGGTTCTGCGCGGAGTTATCGAATGCACCCACTGCCGTGATCTTGGTGCCCGCTGGAACAAACTTAGGCTCGGCATAGGTATAGCTCATCTGCCACGCGTAGTTGTACTGAGCGATGTTAATCAGCTCTTCGTTAGTGCCGTCTGGGTAGTCGGCATAGAAGCGCATGTACTTACCGCGAAAATGCATATGGGGTAAGAAGCTATGAATATTGGCATCTTTACCTATAGTAATAGTCGCCGTCTGCTCGAAGGCTGGATCGTTCGCTGGAATATTTGTCCAGGTATTAGGAAAGATACAGGCACAACGACCTGACATTCTTTCTTCCGGGATTTCACCTTCAGGGTAAAACCACAGGCCGATCTCGCTCTCATCCACAGTCTCGCGACCGTTGGTGGTGTAGTGAAGGTTCAGGTTCAAGACTGAGCCGTCTTTTAATAAACCACCGGTGTTAGGCGGAGCAAATTTTGCTGTGCCACCTGGAATGTAGGCTGTAATGCTTGCCTTGTCCGGGTTATTGCCGCCTAGCGCACTCAAGCGCTTGCCGACTTCTTCAGGGAAATTTAGGGAATTGATCGTGTGATGCAATACGGTGCGATCACCCGGAATATATTCACTGCCGCGCAGCCAACGATCCTTGCCGCCTAGATCGATCTTGACCGCGACGTCTCTGTACTCCAACACGCCAGTTGCTGGAACGGGCTGCGCAGGCACCTTAATAATGTAGTCAGGCTTGTCACCCAGGCTCCACTTGGAGGTAGACCAGGTTAGCTCGGTTAGCGGGTCGTGATCGCCGTCTCTAGGCGCACCGGCATCCGCCCAGGCGATAACGTTTCTGACTTCTTCTTCTGTGATGAGTCGGTCGTTGATGAACTCACCGATGTGGCCATCGATCTGGCCCGGTGGCATACGCTTGGTCATCAAGACTTCGCGAATCATTGGCGACCAGCCCTGTACCATAGTGTGGCTGTCCATTGCGAAAGGTGCGATTCCGCCTTCGCGGTGGCAGGTGGCGCAGTTGTCTGCGAGTATCGGTGCGATGTCAGCAACATAGGAAGGCACTGCCGTTGCTTCGAAGCTGACAGCTGGACCGGTAGTGGCGACTAACGCTGTGCTCACTTCCTCTCCCGCCAGGATCTCTTGAATAGCCTTTTCGGCGGCGGCAACGCTGCCCCGGTATTCGACGGTGAACGAACGCGGGTTATAGAGAAGTACTTCGCCGGTTCTCTCGATGCCCAGGGCTTCTGATATCACCCGTGCGTCGTCCATCAGTATAGGTATATCGACGCCGTATTCTGCCGCCTTGTCTTGCACCGCAGCGCGATTCAATTTCCCCATGGGATTGATCATCATGAACTCTACGCCTTGCGCATCGTACTTTGCCTTTAGGGCATCGAACGAGGGCAATGCAGCGGCTGTTGCCTGACTATCATTGGCCTGCACCAATAGCGCGACGGCTTTGTGATCGTCATACCAGCTCATGCTGTGATGGTAGCCATCCTGATCCAGGAGTGAGAAATCACCCACCCTGTCTGCAGCGCTGCTGATTGCCGGTAGCAGCAGAAGCGATGCAATTGCTGTTTTAAATAGGTTCGCGTTGTTCACGTTTTTGTCTCCTCGACTCGCTATTTTGCTTATCTATGAAGCCCACACAATGGAAGGGATTTAGGCCTCAAGATGGGACAGGAGGCATTTCTGGCAATACCTCGCTGAACATAAGCCTTACTCTACGAAGTAAGCCGGTTTCAGTCAACGATTACCGCTTCGCTTCATCGCCGGAATAGGCAGGTTTATCAACCACTTTGATGCCGCTCAGGCCTTATCCGCGGCCTGCAAGACCGCCAATAGCTGCGGGTAGATCGACGGATTGGCGATCAGCAGGTCATTGTCATAGAACTGCGGATCGATATCATCGGGGACCTCACTGAAGTGGCCACACTCGGCGCCCGCCTCCAGCGCGATCAACCTGGCCGCTGCGAAGTCCCAGACATTGAGGCTTTCGTAGTAGCCTTCCAGCCTTCCCACGGCCACGAAGCAGATGTCTAGGGCCGCCGAACCGATGCGGCGAATATCGGCGCAATTGCGCAGGACTGCGTGCAGGCGGGGGATCATTGGCCCCAGTGTCGATTTAATATAGGGAAAGCCTGTTGCGATTAGCGAGCGCCTGAGCTCAGTCTCGGCTGATACGGAGATGGCATCGCCATTGAGAAACGCGCCTTTGCCTCGTTCCGCGCAGAAGAGCTCGTCGTTAAAGGGGTTGTAGACGACCCCGACTAGAGTCTGCCCCTGCTCCACGTAGGCGATAGAGATAGCAGAATGATTGTGACCGTGGGCGAAGTTTACGGTGCCATCGATCGGATCGATTATCCACAGCGGAGTCACGATCTTCGCGATGCTGCCCAGGTCTGGCGACGACTCCTCCGAGATTATCTGATGCTCCGGGAATTGTTGCTTGATCGCCGCACAGATTAATTGATCGGCGCGAATGTCGGCATTGGTTACTAGTTCATCACCGTTCTTGTACTCGTGAGATAGCGCTGCCTCGGCACGAACGTCACTTATTAGTTTTCCAGCCTCTCTGGCGAGGGCCTGGGTAAAAAGTAAAATATCGGTCATAGAGCCTTCTAAGTAATTAAGTTAGTAAAGTAGCTAGCAAGGAGTGAATTATAAGTGCGCTCATGCATCAAGCATAACAGTCTTTCCCATTGGGCCGATAAGCTAATAACCAGCGCCAGCGCCCTTTATTATCAAAGCGACTCATGACAATTGCCCTTAAATATACCCTGTTTGCCGTTCTAGCCACGCTGCTCAATCTACTCGCACAGGAAGCCGTAGTCAGAATCTATGACGGCGCCTTCGCACTTTATCTGGCGATGAGTTGCGGCACCGGGGCGGGTCTGGTGAGCAAGTACCTGCTGGACAAGAAATACATCTTTCAGTTAAGCACCGCCTCCCCCAGAGAAGACCTGGGCAAGTTCACTCTGTATGGGCTGACAGGCATAGGTACCACCGCAATCTTCTGGGGCTTCGAGATAGGATTCGACTGGTTTCTCGGTGGCAAGGCCGCTCGTTATCTTGGCGCCGTCATCGGATTGTCCATCGGATATGGTGTAAAGTATCGACTCGATAAGCACTATGTTTTTACAGGACAAAAAGGCCGGGTAAGTTGAATGGAAGCCATGGGCTGGGGGCGCTACCCCAAAGCGACAGCAGATTTAATTGAGCCGGCGGACGCGCAGTCCCTGCAAAAAATTGTCGCGTCGCAGAAAAAATCGGCCTCCTGCATAAGCAGGGGTGCGGGGCGCAGTTACGGTGACAGCGCACTGGCCGGGCAACTGATAGGTAGCCGCTTCCTGGACAGCTTTCTCGCTCTTGATGAACAACAGCAGACGCTGCGCTGTGGTGCAGGTGTAAAACTGGGGGACATCCTCAAGGTTTGCCTACCCCGCGGTCTCTTCCTGCCTGTGTTACCGGGTACCAAGGCAGTAAGTGTGGGAGGCGCCATAGCCGCCGATGTCCACGGAAAGAATCACCACCGCGACGGCAGCTTCTGCCAACATGTTATACAGATCAGCCTGGTGCTTGCCTCGGGGGAAGTAGTCAGCTGCAGCGCCACCCAGAACCAGGAGCTGTTTCGCGCCAGCTGCGGGGGCATGGGGCTAACCGGCGCAATAGTCGAGGCAACGCTGAGGCTCGCAGCCGTTCCAAGCCGCTATATAGATCAGCGCAGCCTGGTCGCGAATAATCTGCAGGAATGTTTCGCGCACATCGAAGACAACGCCGACAGCAAGTACTCTGTTGCCTGGCTAGACTGTCTGGCCACAGGCGACGATATGGGTCGGTCTGTCCTCTACCTAGGCGAATATTCTAAGGGCAAGAATCGAAAGAGCGATAGAAAGTATCAGGATCGATCCAGTATTAGCGTTCCCTTCTCGACACCCTCGTTCCTGCTCAACAAAAGCAGCATGTCGCTTTTTAACTCGACTTATTTTTCTTTGCAGAAACACAAAAGCCGTACGTCCAGACTAGACTATGACAACTACTTCTTCCCTCTGGACAGGCTAAGCAACTGGAATCGACTCTATGGTTCGAAGGGGTTCCTGCAGTATCAATTCGTTCTGCCCGGCGAGGGCGCGCTGGAAGGTATAACAACTGTTCTAGAGAAAATATCGAAGCAGGGCAAGGGTTCGTTTCTCACGGTTCTGAAGAAGTTTGGCGAGGCAAATGAGAATCTACTGTCGTTCCCGAGATCGGGCTATACCCTGACTCTGGATTTTAAGAACGAGACGTCTCTGTTCCCCCTGTTAGATGAATTAGATCGGATCGTTCTGGATCACGATGGTAGACTCTATCTAGCTAAGGACGCGCGCATGAGCGAGGCGGTTTTCAAGGCGAGCTATCCTAACTGGGAAGCATTTATGGCTATCAAGGCTAAGGTGGACCCACACAACCGCTTCGCCTCGCTACAATCGAACAGACTGGGTTTGGCGACATGAAAGTTCTCATCATTGGCGCGACATCCGCTATCGCGAAAGCAACTGCGAGAATTTATGCGCAGCAAAATTGCTCCCTGCACCTTATTGCTCGCAACGGCGAGCAACTAGAGGCACTTCGCAGCGACCTGTTGGTGCGCGGCGCCAAGACAGCCAATAGCAGCGTGCTCGATCTCAACAAGTTTGCCGAGCATGGAAAACTTCTAGGCGCCGCAATCGAAGAACTGGGCGGTGTCGATATCGCCCTAATCTGTCATGGTTCCCTGCCCGATCAGGAAAAGGTGGAGATCAGCTTTAAGCAGGCACAGAAGGAGATCAACACCAATGGGCTTAGTGTTATCTCGCTGCTGACCGAACTTGCACCAACATTTATTGAGCAGCATGGGGGCACGCTTGCCGTAATAAGCTCGGTGGCGGGTGACCGTGGCAGACAGCCTAACTTCGTCTATGGCGCGGCGAAGTCGCTGGTCTCTACCTATCTACAGGGCCTGCGCGGCAAGCTGCTAACGCACAACGTGCATGTGATAGACATACGGCCGGGGCTGGTGGATTCGCCGATGACGGCGCAGTTCCCCAAGGGCCCGCTCTGGGCCAGTCCGGAGCAGGTAGCGCAGAAGATTGTGAAGAGTATTCAGCGCGGCAGTCATACGGTTTACGCACCGGGCTACTGGAGAGCTATTATGTTTGTAGTTCGCATCATCCCGGACTTCATTTTCAAACGGCTAAAATTCTAGACGACCCGTGTCGACTTCGCTCTCCCAAACTACTCTCTACGTCGATCTCGATGGCACCGTCATCAAGACTGATCTTTTGTACGAATCTATTCTGTTACTAGTGAAGAATAATATCTTTCATGCCTTTTTAATTCCGCTGTGGCTGCTCAAGGGAAAGGCGCATCTAAAACATCAGCTGGCGCAGCGAGTCAGCATTCCCGTAGAGTTACTACCACTTAATCCTGAGTTCCATCGCTATTTACAGGATGAGGTAGAGAGAGGTCGTGACATCGTACTCATCTCTGCGTCGAGTCAGATACACGTTAGACAGGTGAGTGATCACCTGGGGCTGTTCATCGATGCGATGGGCAGCGACGAAGACCATAATCTGAAATCGAGGAATAAGGTCACGCGAATTTTACAGCTAGATCCAGGGGGCAAATTTGCGTATGCGGGCAACTGCGCAGACGATATTGCCGTATGGTCTGAGGCCACCGAAGTTATTCTCGTTAACTGCAGCAAGTCCCTTGCTGACAAGCTGTCGCACCAGGGCGATCAGATAAAACACTTCGATGCGCCACTATCGATAGCCAGAAATTTCTGGCAGGCGATGCGACCGCATCAGTGGCTGAAGAACGCACTCATTTTTCTGCCGCTGATTCTTTCTCATCAGCTGAATCAGCCCACACTGTTGCTGCAGGCCTGCATCGCCTTTCTGAGTTTCAGTCTGGTGGCATCCAGCGTCTATCTGCTAAACGATATGCTGGACCTCAATAGCGACAGGCAGCACCGATCGAAGAAGCGAAGGCCTTTCGCCTCCGGAGATCTGCCCCTGTCCTATGGGTATGCAGGCGCACCATTGCTGCTGTTGTGCGGCTTTATCGTCGCCCTTCTACTGCCGTCGGCTTTTCTGCTGGTGCTTCTAGCGTATTGGCTGATGACAACACTCTATAGCCTTCTATTGAAGAGCCTGTATCTAATCGATGTGCTGACACTCGCCTCACTCTATACCTGGAGAATCATCGCCGGTTCCGCTGCTATCTCGGTGGTGACCACAAACTACCTGCTCGCCTTCTCCTTCTTTCTGTTTCTGGGTCTGGCGATGGTTAAGCGCTATACGGAGTTTCTGAATTTACAGAACCAGGGCAAGATTGCCGTTGAGGGTAGAGGTTATAGGGTAGGAAACTTGCAGACGCTCTCGGCTGTAGGTGGCGCATCCAGTCTGATTGCCGTGGCTGTATTCGCGTTCTATATCAATGCGCCGGCAACTATGGAGCTGTACAACAGCCCGCTGATACTCTGGACCATCTGCCCGCTACTCTGTTATCTGCTGTGGCGCATCTGGGCGCTTGCACGACGCGGCGAACTGGACGAGGACCCGGTCTTGTTCGCAATAACCGACCGGCGCAGCCAGCTTATGGCAGCCCTTTGCGGGCTTTTAATCTGGTTCGCGATCTAGCCGACCCGCGTTCAGGACGCCTCGCGCAGAATCTTGTTATGAAAGCGCAGATGTTCTTCGATGAAGCTGGCGATGAAAAAATAGCTATGGTCGTAGCCTTCCCTGCTTATGAACTGAACCGGATAGCCCGCCTCCTCACAGGCCGCCAGGAATAGATCGGGCTTAAGTTGCTTCTCCAGAAATTCATCTGCGCTTCCCTGGTCGATTAGCATAGGTAAATGCGGAGCGGCCCTGCCGACCAGGCTTACGGAGTCGTATTCCTGCCAGCTGGCAACGTCATCACCCAGATAATTCTTAAAGGCCTTACGCCCCCAAGGACAATTGATAGGCGATACGATAGGCGCAAAGGCCGAGACGGATCGATACTTGTCTGGATTCTTAAGCGCGATACTCAAGGCACCGTGCCCACCCATAGAATGACCGAACACCGACTGTCGCATTGGATCGGCCGGAAAATTAGCATTGATTAGCGCAGGCAGCTCCTGTGTGATGTAGTCATACATTCGATAGTGTTTATTCCACGGCGACTCGGTGGCATTCAGATAGAAGCCCGCACCCAAGCCAAAATCGTAGGCCTGCTCTGGGTCGTCTGGCACGCCCTCGCCTCTCGGGCTGGTATCCGCCGTTACAATAATCAAGCCCAGCTCCGCCGCAGTGCGCTGCGCCCCCGCCTTGATCACGAAGTTCTCATCGGTGCCGGTAAGGCCCGACAGCCAATAGAGCACCGGCACGGGGCCACCGCTCACCTGCGGCGGCAGGTAGATAGAGAAGAACATATCGCAAGACAGCGATTCGGATACGTGCTTGTAGCGGCGCTGTTCGCCACCAAACATTTTGTTATACGAAATACTTTCCATAGGATCAACTCAAGGCATTATTAGATAGAACGGGGTTTGTGTTAGTTCACAATCATGAAGCTTTCTTCGATTGGATTCCAGCGACTCGGCTTGTCTATCTTCGTCACTTTCATCGGTTTTAAAATCGAGGGCTCAAGCAAACCCTGAAACTGTTCCACGTCATGATTGTTCGCGTCTAACCACTTGCTTACTAATTCTTCATCTTCAAAATTCAGCATCAGCGGCAGCGACTTCGGGTGAATTGCACTCCACTGACCCGCAAGCGGCGGCAGGGTGATGATCGATGCCGAATAGACGAGCTCACCGCTGTCCTTATTCAGGTACTCCTTAAACAGACCACCGAAGGCGATGGCCGAGTCTTCGAACTCTATCTTGTGATAGGTCTTCTTGTCGCCCAGGCCTTCGACGAAGGCGCTAGCGGGAATAAGGCATCGAGTTTCTCTGAACGGCGTGTAGGCTATCGCCCTTTTATTGGACAGCTTGTCGGAGCGCGAATTGAAGCTGGCATACTTGTAGTTGGGCTTGAGACTCTCGTTGTCGAGAAACAACCACCAGGTAGCCGATGAAACGACACGCTGCCCCGCCCGCTCGTGAATTATGGCGATCTTGCCACCGGGGGCGATATCACGGCTAGCATGGTCGCCCTGCAGCTCGACGCCCAGGGTCTCGCAGAGCCACTGCACTTCGGGACTATCGATTAGATTGAATCTTCCACACACAGCTTTTACTCTCGGGGGCTTACAATGGTAGAGTCGAATTATTCATCAGCAACAACAAATAGCTAGAATAACAGGTGTAGCCATGATTAAGATCGCTCCAGCTCACAACGTATTTAGACAGGCTATTCTGCCAGCACTTGCCCTGACCGCGGCTTTTCTACTTTCGCCAACGGCAAGTCTCGCGCAGCAGGCCACAGCCAATCAAATTCAGGCCTGTGAGTCACTGCGGCAGCTACGTAATCTTACCATCACTGAGGCGGGCATGAGAGACAATGATCAATCCGACTCCGCCTACTGCTACGTGCGCGGCATCATCTCGCCGGCGATACACTTTCACGCACAGCTGCCTCTTCCCGAGAACTTCAACGGTCGCTTCCTGCAATGGGGCGACGGCGGCAAGGACGGCGATCTTGATTTCGCCAATCATCGAGTCGCCGACGGTTATGCGGTAACCAACAGCAATACCGGCCATGACAGCGGCACCGAGCCTGGCTCTGCGTTCGGCTATAACAACCGTCAGGCGGAGATAGACTTCGGCTATCGTGCCGTTCACCTGACGGTCATGGCAGGAAAGACGCTGGTGAACAACTACTACAACCGCGCTCCCGACTATTCCTACTTCGAAGGCTGCTCCACCGGCGGTCGTCAGGGACTGATGGAAGCCCAACGCTACCCAAATGACTTCGATGGTATCGTTGCCGGTGCTCCGGTGAATTACTACCAGGCGATGAATGCAGCTGGCACCTGGAATTTGCAGCGCATGTTCAAAGATAACTTCGCCGGCAACCTGGCGATAGACAGCAACGGCGATGGCCAGCGCGATAGCGTCGAGCTGGTGCGAATTCTGAACGATGCCGTACTACAGAAATGTGATGCCAACGACGGCATACGCGACGGCGTGCTTAACAACCCGCTATCCTGCGACTTCGATCCTCGCGTCGATCTTGCCGATCATATGTGCCCATCGTCAGGCAATGGCGCAGTCTGTTTCAATGATGCACAGATACAGACCATCGCCGATTTCTACAGCGGCCCCTACGACAGCAATGGCACCGTCATCTACCCCGGCAGAACCAAGGGCTCGGAGCTAGACTGGATTGGCCTGTTCGTCCCTAGCGCGAGCAATGGCATGGCACCGAGCATGTTAAGAGGCCCGGCTGGTGATCACGTTAACTATCTGTTCTATGAAGAAGACCCAGGGGTCACCATACCGAATCTAAACGACCCTAATTACACACCACGACGCGATGGCATGAACCCCGAATTCCACTGGCTGGATTTCAGCGTCGACGACTTTACCTCCGGCCAGGCCGAGCTAATGAGCTCGATCATGGACGCGACCGACCCCGACCTATCGAGCTTCCTAGAGAGTCGCGACGGCAAGCTCATCATCTATCACGGAATGGGCGATGCCCTCTCCGTTGCCACGGCCACGGTGAACTATTTCAACGACATGGTCGACACAACATTCGCCGGCAGCTTCAGCGATGCCAACGACTCCTCGCGCCTGTTTCTCGCCCCCGGCATGGGCCACTGCGGTGGCGGCCCCGGCCCCAACAACTGGGACAAGCTGGCGCCGCTGGTAGACTGGGTTGAGAATGGTGTTGCACCGGAATCACTAACCGCTACCCATAGCACAGACGGTAGTGTGGATAACGAGAGACTGCTCTGCACATTTCCACAGCAAGCCCGTTATACAGGGCCTACAGGTGGAGAGAACGATTCGGATAACTGGGTAGCAGAGAATTTTAGCTGTCAGTAGGCACACGTGCCGCATTACTACGTTTACGATTCGCTAATAAGTGGTGAGTTATAATTTTCAGAGGCGAAAGTTCTAAACTTCGAGAATAATTTTAGAACGCACAACAGAGAGTACCGTATGAATTGGGATGCAGTTGGTGCCATAGCGGAGCTACTTGGGGCAATAGGCGTTATAGGCTCATTAATATATGTTGCCTCGCAAGTTCGTGCGAGCACGGTAGCCTCAAAAGTGGAATCGAAACTACACTTGACTCAAAACATGGTCAGCTACGGAGATTTATTAATAAGCTCTCCCGAGCTCAATGAGCTTATGATTAACGGGAGAAAGGCATTGACACTTTGTCTAAGAGCGAATATCTGCAGTTCTCTAATTTGGCTCTGAAAGCATGTTGGTATTTATCGGATGGTTTATTTATGTACCAGATGAAATCTATCTCTGAAGATGATTGGCACGAACTCAGGACTATCGCAGTCTACTGGTGCATGAGCAAAGGATTTCAGGAGTGGTGGACCACGCTAGGAAGACTAAATTTTACAGGGAAATTTGCTGCTTTTATCGACCACGAAATCGAACTTGCGAACAGTTCCAAATAATTCCAGATTTGCCAGCACGTAACAGACAGATCAGCCCAGGCTGCGGCATGGGCCCGCCGTCTTGCGGCAAACAAGCCTGCTCTAGCCGGCTTTCATCCTCAGCTCATAACTCTTAGACCAGGACGCCCATCCGAAGAAGATGATGACTATATACACCGCAAACAGTATCGCGGTGAAATAGAGCCCACGATCGATATACAGATAGATTGAGACTGAATCTATCACCAGCCAATAGATCCAATTTTCCAATACCTTGCGCGCCACCATGAAGGTGGTAACCACACTTGCCCATGTCGTAAACGAATCCAAATACGGAAGCTGGGCATCGGTTCCGGACTTTAGAAGATACCCTGAGACAAGCGTAAGCAGTGCGATAAGGGCCAGAGCTATTGCGTGCTGCCCTATGTTCCACATCGAAACCTGCAGGCCCACTGAGCCGTCAGCGGCAGTTCGCCACTGGTACCAGCCGTAGGCCGCCATGGCCAGATAGAAAACTTGCAGGCCAGACTCCATGTAGAGTTTAACCTCCCAGAAGATAGCCAAAAAGATGAGGGTAGACACAGCGGCCGCATACCAGCACAGACTATTTTCCTTGACCGCAAGAATCAGATAGACGATCGCAAACACCACTGCCGTTAATTCCAGCAAGGAATTCTGCAGGAATTGATCTGTGACAGCACTAGGGAATTCAGTCACTGGCAAGACCCCGAAGATCGTCTCGCAGAAATTTGATCACGAAGATGCTCTTTCCGTACTTCTCCCAGCTTAGCCTGAGCTCGACCTTCAGCAGGTCCATTAGCTGTTCGTAGTCACCATAGAGCTGCGTCGACAGATCGTTGCGTACAACCGCCACATCGGGGTATTGCTGCACCCTCTCGATAAATTCCTTGATGGCGGGAATGTAGTCATCTGCCAAGGGATAGAGACTAATATCTACTGAAGCTTTCATGGCTGTACCTCATAACTGTAGTTCGTAGGAAACTCCGATGACTCGGGGTTCACCGAATTGAAGATAGGGTTCGGGGGCGTAGCCTTTTCTTGGATCGTTGCCGAATTCGCCGAAGAAGAACCCTCTCACCGCATAGTCTTGATTGCTAAGATTACGGCCCCAAAGGCTCAGGCTCCAGCGGTCGCTGGTATAGCTGAGATTCATATTCACCAGTTCATAGGGATCGCTCTGCACGCTATGGCTGTCGGAGAAATAGAAGTCGTCTTTCGCATCGATGGAGACGGAGAGTGACCAGGCACCCAGGCTGTAGTCAGCAGCCAGATGTGCCATATAGCCTGGTGCATGAGCCTGGTCGCGCCCCGACAGATCCTGATTCTCGGAATTCAGAAAAGAATCGAAGGTAGCATCCAACAACCCTAAACTGGCTGTTATGCCTAGCTGCTCTGTAGGATACCAAAGCGCTTCGACCTCGACTCCGTTATTCGTCCCTTCGGCCGCATTGCCTATGAAGTCGATGAACTCGGTACTGCCGTTATCACGGATTCTTCCGGTGGAGCTCTTTACCTGCTGCTCGTGCCTGTCATCGTGAAACACAGCGGCTTTGAGGTGCAACCTGTTCTCGAGTAGTTTAGATTTTATGCCCAGCTCATATTCAATCAGGAACTCCTCACCAAACTCGCGTAGATCTGCATCCAGCGTGCCATCGGTGTTAAAACCACCGGCCTTATAGCCCCGGGCGATGCTGGCGTAGGCCATAGTATCCGGGTTCAGCAGATACTTGGCAGCGACTCGACCGCCCCAGAGGGTCTCCTGCGGCGAAAAGACAAGCTGCTGAGAGTCTCTATAGCGCGTGTCGCGCCGCTCGACTCTCAGGCCTGTCTCCAGGGTCAGTCTTTCGCTGAGCGCCGAGTCTAATTGGAAGAAGGCCGCGGCGGTATCGAAGTCGTAGTCGCTGTGAAAGCTTGAGGCGAGATAGGTGTAGTCGCGCCGCAATGACTCGCTACTGCTGAGCGTGTATACACCGAACAACCACTGGGTTGAATCGGAGAATAGCCGGCTACTGTCATTGGAGACAAATCTTAGCTCCAGACTTCGGGTCTCTCGATCACGGATATAATTATCTCGTGACATATAGCCATCGGGGTGAATACCTGCGAAGGTCCAATCCTCGTCATAGCCATATTCCATATCGGAATCGGCGAGGCCCAGGATGAGCTCCAGATCGAAATTATCCAGCTGCCAGTTACTGTCGATTGCCAAGGCGAGAGATTCTTGCCGGTCCTGCCCTGGCTCATCGGAGAGTGTGCTGCGCGAATTATCGAGGGTAAATGCATCGTAGCCGTTGTCCACATCTACATGGGACAGGCTAAGGTCCAGCGTCCAATTAGTGGACATCTGCGCGCTTAGCTTGCCGCGAACTGACAGCTCGTCCTGTGCGTTGTTCTTCTTCGTTCTTAGAAAGTCGTTCTCGTAGTAGCCATCGGAGCGGTGACTACCGACGGCTAATCGTGCGCTTACCGTCTCGGACAAAGGCCCGGTTATCATTGCCGCCATGGTATTTGTATTGTAGCCCGCCGCGCCGAGTTTCAGGCTTGCCGCAAACTGATCTTCGGGGTCGTGAGTCTTGACGTTGATCAGGCCGGCTAGTGCGTTGGCACCGTATCTCGTTCCCTGGGGCCCTCGCAGTACCTCAACCTGTTCGACATCCATCATGGTAGCGATGGTGGCCGCGCCACTGAAGTCTACGTTGTCCACCAGAAAACCTACCGAGGGGTTGATGGGGGCGACGAATTGGCTGCGCTCGCCAATGCCCCGAATCTGAAAGAAGCGTGCACGATTGGAACCGGCGGCATAGTTAACATTGGGGATGGCATTCGCAAGCTCCTCGAAGTGCTGCGCGGCTCTGGATTTTATCGCCGCCTCAGTCATCACGGAGACACTTGTCGCCGTTTGCAGATCGCTTCTGCCCCTGAAATCTGCGTTAACGATAATCTCTTCGATGGTGTTTTCTGCGGCAACAGCAAGCCCCGGCATGCAGCCTAGGAAGGCAAACGGCAGTAATGTGAAATAGTATGTGCGACTAGCATTAGACATGAGTCTCTCCAAAAATTAATGTAAGAGACCCGGCAGTATTTGGACGTGTGATGAGATGTGGTGTGCATCCTTTTCCTACGCCGGTATTAACCGGATCAGGTTCTAGGGTTGACTGGCAAGCCAGAATCTCAGGTCTATTGACCACCCCTAAGGAACTGGATGCAGTATAGCATCAGCCGATCTATAAGTTGGGAAGATTTTGGAAATAGGTGATCGCTCGCAGGGTGGTGTGCTGGTTAACTGACGCTGCGGCAGCCACAGCTATTTTCATAAACAGATAGTCTTCTTCAGTCTTTTGTATATCATCTGCAGAGCATTAACCTTAAGCGCCTATACGGCATGGCCTAAGAGTTTTTCAATGAGCACCGAAATTATAGTTATGACTGGCCCCGAATCTTCGGGAAAGACTACTCTAGCAACGCAGCTTTCCGATTGCTGGAACGTTCCTCTCGTCCCGGAAATTGCCAGAGACTATCTCAGGGAAAAAGATTCCTATCAGCAACATGACTTATTAGAAGTCGCCAAGCAGCAGCATCAGCAGGAACAAGCTCTTCTTTCTCATTCGCCGGAGAAAATTGTCTGCGACACCGACCTGCTGGTTATTATGATCTGGAGCGAGCTTAAGTATGGCCACT
>CAJQHM010000062.1 GCA_905478195.1 uncultured Pseudomonadales bacterium | reverse complement strand
ATCGGCTAGTGTATGGGGCGCGTTCTTCAGCGGATTATTTTCCGCATCAATACTGCCCGATTCAACCGCTGCGATTTCCTTACGAATCTGAATCATCGCATCGATGAATCTGTCTACTTCCTGTTTCGATTCACTCTCGGTTGGCTCGATCATCAGTGTTCCAGCTACTGGGAAAGACATTGTTGGCGCATGGAAACCAAAGTCCATGAGTCGCTTGGCAACGTCTTCTTCACTAATGCCTGAGCTAAGTTTAAGAGGGCGTAGATCGATAATACATTCGTGAGCCACCATGCCGCTGCTGCCGGTATATAGGACGGGATAGTGCTCTGCCAATCTGACAGCTATATAATTCGCGCTCAATATCGCGACCTGAGTTGCTTTTAGCAGACCCTCGGCACCCATCATTGCAATGTACATCCACGAAATAGGCAGTATCCCTGAGCTACCCCAAGGTGCTGCAGAGACAGCGCTATTACTGGCCTCTGGGCCATTCAGTCTTATAAGAGAATGATTAGCCAGGTGCGGAGCGAGATGTTTCTTGACGCCAATTGGGCCCATGCCAGGGCCGCCGCCACCGTGGGGAATACAGAACGTCTTATGCAGATTTACATGGGAAACATCGGCGCCAATATCACCTGGCTTGGCGACTCCAACTTGCGCATTCAGATTAGCGCCATCCATATAAACTTGCCCGCCGTTGTCATGAACGATCTGGCAAACTTCCTTCACGGCTTCTTCAAACACTCCGTGCGTAGAAGGATAGGTAATCATTAATGCTGCAAGGTTTTCGCTGTGTGCCTCGGCCTTACTGCGTAAGTCTACTACATCGATATTGCCATCATCGTCGCAGGCAACGAGAACAACTTTCATGCCAATCATCTGTGCACTGGCGGGATTCGTCCCATGGGCAGAAGTAGGAATCAGACAGATATTCCTCGAGGCCTCACCTTTGCTCTCCAAGTACTTCTTGATGGCGAGCAGTCCGGCATACTCACCCTGGGCGCCGGAGTTCGGTTGCATACTTACGGCATCGAAACCAGTTATCACCTCTAACATTTTCTCCAGTTCGGTAATCATTTCTTTGTAGCCCGCCATCTGTTCGATAGGTGTGAACGGATGTGGTTTGGCAAACTCAGGCCAGCTTATGGGTGCCATCTCTGCTGCAGCATTTAGCTTCATCGTGCAGGAGCCCAGCGGAATCATCGCGTGGGTAAGCGAAATGTCTTTGTCCTCGAGCCTTTTCAAATAGCGCATCATTTCGGTTTCGCTGTGATAGCTATTGAAATTAGGATGTTGCAAATAGTCGCTGCGGCGCACGAGGTTTTCTGGAATAACTGCTCCCTTTTCTCCGCTCACGATTTGAGCGTCTATATCCTTCGCAGAAAGTGGTTTCGCGGCATCAGCCAAGACTACTTTCCAAATTCTCTTAACATCAGCGCTGGTAGAACATTCATCAAGACTAACCCCAATCAGGCTATGCTCTTGTGCATTGTCGATACGCAGATTGATCTTGGCCGCATCTGCCCGATTTACTATGTGGTTAATATGCGCCGGATTGATCTTGAGCGTAAGCGTATCGAAAAAGTTGTTATTCACCAGTTCGATGCCGGCAGCTTCTAGGCCGGCAGCTAAAATAGAAGTCAGGCGATGAATACGTTGCGCAATATTCTTAAGACCTTTTGGGCCGTGATACATTGCATAGAGTGCAGATATGTTTGCCAGCAAAACCTGCGCGGTACAAATATTACTATTCGCCTTCTCTCGGCGAATATGTTGCTCTCGTGTTTGTAATGCCATGCGGAAGGCCTGACGCCCTCGTTTATCAACCGAAACACCAATAATACGGCCGGGAACAGCGCGCTTATAGTCTTCCTTGGTTGCAAAGTAAGCTGCATGAGGCCCGCCATATCCCATAGGCACGCCGAAACGTTGCGTGGTGCCGGTTACAACATCAGCTCCCATCTCACCTGGGGGCTTGAGCAATGTCAGGCTCATCAAGTCGGCTGCAACAATTGCAATAGCATTGTGCTCATGTAGTTGCTCGATGATAGATGTTAGATCGCTGGCTTGTCCGGTGACTGCTGGGTATTGAAAAATGGCACCGAATAATTCAGGCAGTTCGACATCTGCTATGTCGCCGATAATAAGCTCGAAGCCGAAACATTCGGCTCGTGTCTTAATGACATCGATAGTCTGAGGGAAGCAATTCTGATCTACGAAAAATTTGTTTGCTTTCCGGTTCTTGCTTACACGCTTCGCTAGAGACATAGCCTCCGCTGCGGCCGTCGCTTCATCGAGTAGAGAGGCGTTTGCCAAATCCATAGCGGTAAGGTCTAGAGTCATTTGCTGGAAATTTAATAAGCACTCGAGTCTGCCTTGGGAGATTTCTGGTTGATAGGGAGTGTAGGCTGTGTACCAGCCAGGATTCTCCAGCACGTTACGCAGGATCACGTTCGGGGTAAAGGTGTCGTAATAGCCCAGCCCAATAAAAGACTTTGCGGCAGTGTTCTTCGCGGCGATTGCCTTTAACTTTGCGAGGGCGGCACTTTCTGTGAGTGGGTCATCTAAGTCTAGCGCGGCATTAAGCGCAATTGCTTCTGGAACAGTTTTGGCGATCAGCTCATCAAGCGACTTCACGTTGAGTGCTTGCAGCATCTGTTCGATCTGCTGCGCGCTGGGCCCAATGTGTCGATCAATAAATTCGCCGTGATAATGCAGAGAATCCAGAGAGGGGGCGGAGTCGTTCTGGGCAGAATCGTCGTGATTCGCCTGACTTGATTGAGTATGCATTACTGTCCTTTCTGGAAATGTCATTCTTCGTTAACACTGGTTATTGAAATTTGAAGTGGAAAGTCTACTGGAAAATAGAGACTACTAGTCGTCTTCGCAGTGATCGGAATAGGCATCGGCGTCCATCAATTCGTCTAGCTCGAGCTCGTCACTGATCTGAATCTTGTAGAACCAGCCATCATCGTAGGGAACTGAATTGACTGTTTCGGGGGCGTCTTCCAGCAGGCCGTTGGTTTCAATAATCTCGCCGGATACGGGGCTATAAACATCGGATGCGGCTTTCACCGATTCGACGACGGCGACTTCATCCTTTGCATGAATAGTAGCGCCTACTTCGGGTAGTTCTACGAAAACGATATCACCCAAGGCATCCTGGGCGTGATTGCTGATACCGACTGTCGCGGTGCCGTCTTCTTCGAGTCGAACCCATTCATGAGTGGCGGCGTATTTTAGATTGTCTGGATATGTACTCACGGGGCTTTCCTCATTTAGTTGATGCTATTTTAAAGTGGTTTGCTTGCTGCTCCAGTGGATAATAGCTGAGCTAGTCCATGGGATAAATCTCTTACTACTATTCGAATACTTTCTTACCAAAGCGAACGAAGTTAGGCTTCACGATACGGACATCAGTCAGAGCACCCCTAATGTCCACTTGGCAGGCACCGCTATTTATCGGAATTCTAGCTAAAGCAATTGAATGCTTCAATGTAGGCGAAAAGCTTCCGCTGGTAATCACCCCCTCGCCATTTTCACACAACACTTTCTGGCCTTCACGTAGCACGCCTCGCTGTTCGAGCACGAGACCCGTGAGTATGGGCAAGTTGCCCGCCAACTGAGCTGCCTTGTGGGCAGTGACCGCCGCACGGCCTATAAAATCTCGATCCTGGGGCTGCCAGGAAATGGTTTGCTCCATGTTCGCCGCAACGGGTGAAATTGATTCATCCATATCGTGGCCATAGAGATTCATCCCAGCCTCAAGACGCAGAGTATCTCTGGCACCAAGCCCCACGGGTTTGACATCAACTTCCATCAATTTGTCCCAAACGTCGGGAGCCTCTTCGTTGGGCAGAATCAGCTCCACTCCCTTCTCTCCGGTATAGCCGGTGCGGGCGATAAACCAAGCCCTCGATTCGAAGCCGCGAAAGTTCTTTAGTTCTGCCGTTGCTGCAGAACGCGCATCGTCCAGAATCGAACATACCTTCTGTATGGCCTCGGGGCCGTGTACGGCCAGGATCGCGAGTTGTGGCTGCTCTTCGATCTTTGCGTTGAAGCCTTTGCTGTGTGCGCCTATCCACTCTAGATCTTTGTCGCGGGTAGCGCAGTTTACAACTACCCGATAGCCAAAGCTCATGCGATAGACGATCAGGTCATCTACAACGCCGCCAGTCTCATTAAGCATGCCACTGTAGAGTGCGCGCCCAATCTCATCCAATTTGGCAACATCGTTGGATAATAAGTAACGCAAAAAATTCTGCGCGTCAGGGCCTGAGACATCGACCACCGTCATATGAGATACGTCGAATATGCCGGCTTGGTTTCGTACCACATTATGCTCTTCAATCTGAGAGCCATAATTAATAGGCATATCCCATCCGGCGAAATCTACCATCTTGGCACCGGCATCGAGATGCTTTTGATAAAGCGAGGTTTTTTGACCCATTAGATACTGCTCTTAAGAGGGGGAAAGAAGGCGCCATTTTACCTAGAGCAAGGGCCTTTTAATAGGGAAAACCGTGGCTAATCAATGCTCTCTTTAGTAGCGACAGCTGGACTGTAAATTCTTGCTATACGTGGGCTCTAAGGCAGCCATGCGTAACTAAACTTTGCGAATATCGTGCGGTTGGTTTTCTCGATTGAGTCGTAAGTGTCGTTCTGAAAGCCAGCATCAGAGTAGCCAATAAAAAAGCGTGTGGCGGCACTCACTCTATAGCTATAAAGAAGCTGTGTGGTTAGCTGCTTACTGCGTGCCTGAACTTCAGATAGATAGAGGTCCTGATTGCGTTTGTTATCGGTGTACTGAAGTGTGAAGCGCAAGAAGCTGCGAGCACTGAATTGGTAGGTTGTCCTGAGGTCCGTGAGGTTCGCCGTAAAGAGCCTGCCACCGTCAACATCGAATTCCTGGAAGGTATGATCCAGGCTCAACTCCAGGTGCTTACCCCAGCGGTAGTTGATGCTAGGCCCGAAACGCTTCGAGCGGCCGAGGCGGGTATTGGCAAAGTCGACAATATCTTCAACGCGAATAAGGGTGCTTAGGCGCAGGTTTGCGCTGGGCGTAAACCCAATAGATATCTGATTGAACTGTTCATCAAAATATTTGCCGTTCCAGTAAGTTTCGCTGCCACCAAAAAGTCCATTGAGGAACGATTGCTGTGGGCCGTTCATGTTGACGAATACCTCGAACTCTTCTTCGAGCTGCAGGCCGGATTGGTCTTCCGTACGGTCATAATCTAGTGCAACTCGAATTCGATTGAAGAAATCGTCAGATTCACCCCACCAGGTATGCCCGAGCGTCGCTACGACGAACTTGAAATCGACCCGATTCACGAAGCCGAGATCCGCACGAAAATCTTCACCCATATCGGTGTAGCCCAGACGCCAATCCCAGCGCCTGTCGTTGTGCCGATATTCCATGCGATGACTGCTATCGCTCATGCTAGCGGCTTGTCCATAGCGCCCCTGTATCAGGGTCGGATAGTCGGAGCTGGAGCGCATGGTTTGCACAGTAAGCACATCGCGATCACTGGGTCTAAGCACGGCATCTATACTGCTGACGGTGTTGCTATAGCCGTCTGCACGGCGGTCGGTTACCAGTGCGCCAATGGTCGAGTTCTCGAAGATATCGAAGCGGTAACGTCCGATAGCGACTTCCGACTCAACATCACCCAGGGTTGCGATATTGGACCCCAGGCTGCGGGGCATCAGGAAACTGGTGCTGGCATCATTGGCCGTAAGCAGGGCATAGGTATGGCCATTACTCTTACCTGTCAGCTTTACCCCGTAGTCAGGGTCGGAGATGTTTCGGGTATACACCAACCTCTCAAAAGTATCGAAATAATCGGCTCCATCGAGGAAGAAAGTTCGCCGCTCTGGGAAGAAAAGGCTGAAGGTGTTGTTAATGTCTAATTGTGCGCTATCAGCTTCTACCTGAGAAAAGTCAGGGTTGAGGGTCGCATTCAGATAGAGATCCTGAGTAATACCCCAGCGTACATCGAGGCTGGCTTCTGGATCGATGCTCTCACGGTCCCAGTTTCCTAGTGCCGGGTTTCTGTTTTCTACCGCTGTTGAGGTAAGCGTTGGAATGACTTGAAGATTTCTGCTTCGAGTCAGGTTCGCAAACCCGTCCGCCTTGCTTAGCTGACAGATATAACAGGATATGTTTCTGTCTCGACGGTTATTGGCAATTCGCGTGCCTCGGTCGCGCGGATAGTATCTCACCAGATCGATTCCCCAAGTCTGGTTGTCTTCACTGGGGGTGAAGCGCAGCTGTTTCACTGGAATCGCCATCTCGACGACGTAGCCTTCTTCATTTATCTGGCCGGCGCTATCCCAAATCGCGTTCCAGGAATCATCTTCCTCGTCGTTCACATCATCTTGTATCGCATCGGCTTGCACACCGAAAGGGTTGGCAAAGAACTCGAACGCGCGTCGTTCATCGTTGAACGTGTCTAGGATGACGGCGACGTAATCGTCGTTCCATAGGGCGTCTCTATCTCTGTAGAAGGCGCGTATCTGGCCAGGGTCTGGATCGAGTGCGATAAAGGCAACGTACAATATTTCGCCGTCTTCCATCAGCAGGGCTTCGGTCTGTACCTCGGCGACAACATTGTCATTCGGATTGGTTTCTATGTTGACCGCAACGCGAGTGGCTTGACTCCATTCACCCTGATCGATCTGGCCATCGATACGTGGCTTGGTACTCACTCTGGGAATGTTGTAGTTGGTCAGCGATTGCGCGTGAACCTTGGAGGCGGGGATGCCGATCAGAAAAAGGGCAACCAGGACGAGGCTCAGCGTAGATTGCGTGCTGCGGGCAAGGTATGAGGATAATGCCATTGCTACTATTCGATCACTCATTTGGCTATTTGCTGAGTCTACTGCTCAATTATTCTTTCTTGGCCCTTATGGATCGGGTCATGCCTAGCGCGTGGGTGCTGGGGGTGGATTATTGCACTTGATGGAGCCAAAGGGAAAACGCTGAATGGGGGCCACAAATCCTCCTGTAGTCCTGTAGCCACGCGCTGGCGTCGATTTCTAAGGATCACTGGAAAGGAAAAAGCAGGAAGCCCCTCGACTTCCTGCTTATGGCATAGCGCTTACAGTTTAGCGGCGGCCTCGAGAACGTCTTCGAAAGGAGGCCTGTCTTGATACCGCTCTTCGGCAAACTTGGCCTTAATCACACCGTTTGGATCGACCAGAAATATCCCGGGATACGGTATGCCGTATACTCGGTGCCCCGGTTCGTAGTCCAAATTGCGAACGCCGAAGGCATTCACATGGCTAACATCTTCGTCGTGAAGGAGGGTGAACTGAATGCCCTGATCTTCCTTGACGGTTTTTAATAACTCTACGGAATCGTAGGTTAATGCTACAACACTGATTCCCATAGCTTCGATCTGGTCACTGATTTCGGTCAGCTGCACGAGCTGAGCTTTACAGTAGGGTCACCAGTCAAACGAGCGGCTCATCATAAAGAGCATGCCTTTCTCGCCTTTCAAGTCATCGAATGTTTGAAAATTGCCATCTTGATCCTGTGCTGAGATTTCCGGAATCGATGCACCCACGGGGAAGTCTGGAGCCCAGACGAAATCCTGTGCCAGTGAAATCTGGAAACTCCCAAACAGCATCAGGCCAAGCAGTAACTTGCCCAGTATTCCGACGCGGTGTTGAGTTTTCGCGATCATGTTTACCTCACTTGTTTTTGTATCAATCGAAAGTTTCTGCTTCGAAGCGCGCTGACGCAAGGAATCAAAGCATTACTAACAATACCCGATCAGGGATGGTTTTATTGCAAGATTGGTCAAATACTTCGATCTGGGCAAGCATATAGGGCAATCAGCATGCCCAATCGATGGAAAATAGCCTGTATCTCTGTTGGTCCAGCGACACAGGTCTGTGTAATTAATTACTGGATGTGGTCGATTTCTGCTAGAAAGCGCTCGCCACGGGGCATGTAGTTGTTGTCACTATCGAGAGAAAAAACTACTGAATTCGAGCGGCCTATGATCTCTTCTCGCGGTACGAAGCTATAGACGCGACTGTCTGCGCTATTATCGCGGTTGTCTCCCAGCACGAAATATTGACCCTCAGGCACCTCGGAGGGCCCATAACTACGTGCGGTGCGGCTCACAAACCGGTTCGACAAGCGTGCCTGGTGTGACTTATCAGGGAGCTCCTCGAGGATGATTATGGCCTCGTCATCTCTGGACAGGACCTCATAGTTTGCCGCTTCCCCGTTGATAACCAGAGCATTATTCTGCATGTATACGGTATCGCCAGGAACTCCGACGATGCGCTTAACCAGGCGCTTGTCTGCCTTCTTGGAGTCGATGATTACAACATCGCCCCGGTTAGGGTCGGACAGTTCTGCCAGGGAAATTTCGGTAAAGGGGATCTTCACGTCATAGGCGAGCTTGTTCACCCAGACCTTGTCGCCATCCAACAGAGTGGGTTGCATGGAAGCGCCTGAGATAGAGCTTAAATCCGCGATTGCGCTCTTAAAGAAGACAATACAGGACAGTAACAGGAAGAATTGCTTATTTTCCTTCCAAAACAGGCTGAGGTTGTTGCCGAGACGCTCGGAAATACTGTTTTGTTGTAAATCATTCATTATTTCTACACCTTATAGGACACTAAACTAGCCTAGGAGTTCCAAGCATGTCAATTGGCTTGCGCTGGCTGAGCCTGCAGAGCCGCCCAGTGGTGATAGCTGCTTTGTGTGTGCTTCCAGCATCCGCTTCCTGCACAACTATTGCAAACGCTTGGTCTCTTCACTAACCTGTATGCCCGTACAGTGAAATCCTGAGCCAACTAAACTATGGCATTGACGCAATTTCATCCAGCTTCCCGCGACTGGTTTACAGACCAGTTTGGTGTGCCAACCGAAGCACAGGCCCAAGCTTGGCAGGCGATCAGGTCTGGTCGGCACACGCTCATCTCGGCACCGACCGGTAGCGGTAAGACCTTGGCTGCATTCTATGCAGCAATTGATGAAATATTGCAGCGCGGCCTGAAACGGCAGTTGAGTCCTGGCGTTCAGATCCTCTATGTATCCCCATTGAAAGCCTTGAGTAACGATATCCACAAGAACCTGGAAACCCCGCTTGCGGGCATCGCGGCTAACTTGAAGCGAAGTGGCCAGGCGCCGGTGGATATCACCATTGCGGTTCGCACCGGCGATACGCCTGCCAGCGAGCGGCAGAAGATGGCGAAGAAGCCTCCGCATATTCTAGTTACCACGCCGGAGTCGCTCTATCTGCTTTTGACCAGTGCCAGCGGTCGCGCGATGCTGGCTAATGTTTCTACTCTGATAGTAGATGAGATACATGCCATGCTGGGGGACAAGCGCGGCTCGCATCTGGCCCTATCGATCGAGAGGCTGCAAAGATTGGTCCTGCAAAATTCAGGGCAGCAGCTGCAGCGCGTTGGCCTTTCTGCGACGCAGCGGCCAATCGAGATGGTGGCCAAATATCTGGTTGGAAATAGTAACTGCAGCGATGCAAAAGTAGACTGTGAAATAGTGGATGCTGGTTTTCGTCGAGCCCTGGACATTCGCCTCGAAGTACCGAGCTCGCCACTTAGTGCATTGATGAGCAATGAAGTCTGGGAAGAGCTTTACAAGCGTCTGGTTGAGTTAATCACAGAGCATGAAACTACACTTGTTTTTGTTAATACGAGGAGGCTTTCGGAACGACTGGCATTGGCGCTTTCGGAGCGCCTTGGCGAAGATGCGGTTTGTTCCCATCACGGCAGCATGAGTAAGGAGCTACGCTTCGATGCCGAGCAACGCCTAAAAACAGGGCAGTTAAAAGTATTGGTGGCAACCGCTTCCATGGAGTTAGGTATCGACATTGGTTCAGTCGATCTTGTAGTTCAGTTTTCGTCACCGAAAAGCATTGCGACGTTCTTGCAGCGTGTTGGCCGCAGTGGTCACTCCATCCACGGTACGCCTAAAGGTATTCTTTTTCCCTTAACTCGCGATGACTTAGTTGAGAGTGCCGCTCTTTTGCACAGCATTCGCGAAGGCGAGTTGGATTGCATCGTGATGCCCGAGAAGCCATTGGATATTCTCTCGCAGCAGATCGTCGCCGAAGTCTCTTCGCAGAATCATGATCAAGCCGGTCAAACCGGCGAACTATTCGACCAGCAGCAGGGTGGCTGGAGCGTAGATGAGCTCTACGATCTTTTTCGCAATGCCTATTCGTATCGCAACTTGCAGCGAGAGGAGTTCGATACCATCGTAGGAATGCTGGCAGAGGGCTACACCAGCAGGCGAGGGCGTCGCGGTACGCACTTGCATCACGACGCTATCAACAATCGACTGCGTGCGAGGCGGGGAGCGAATCTGGTTGCTCTTACGAATGGGGGCGCCATCCCAGATATGTTCGACTATCAGGTTGTGCTCGACCCTGAAGATATTGTCGTAGGCAGCTTGAACGAAGACTTCGCACTCGAGGCGCTGCCCGGGGATGTCTTTACACTTGGCACCCACAGTTGGCAGATGTTGCGTGTGGACGGGCTTAAGGTTCGAGTGCGTGATGCGCAGGGCATGCAGCCCACGATACCCTTTTGGTTTGGCGAAGGGGCTGGTCGAACACGGGAGCTGTCCCAGGCCGTTTCGGCACTGCGCCAGCGAATTGCCGATCTTCTCATCAACGACTCCGCGAATGCGGCCGTGCAGTGGCTGTTAGATAGCGCGGGTCTTCCACTAGAAGGCGCGACCCAATTGGTCGAATACCTGGAGACCGGGATGAATGCTCTAGGTGAGATGCCCACCCGCACCTCAATAGTGATGGAGCGCTTCTTCGATGAGGTGGGTGATATGCATGTTGTCATTCACTCGCCATTTGGAAGTCGAATCAATCGCGGTTGGGGTTTGGCACTACGAAAGCGTTTCTGTAAATCATTCAACTTCGAACTACAGGCAGCTGCCAACGAAGACAGCATTGTCATCTCTCTGGGGTCTATTCATAGCTTTCCATTGGATGATGTATTTAAGTATCTACAATCCGCTACTGTAAGAGATGTGTTGGTTCAGGCCCTACTCGATGCCCCGATGTTCGAAGTTCGATGGCGTTGGAATGCGACGCGCTCTCTCGCGATTCAGCGCAATCGCAACGGTAAGCGCGTGCCCCCGCAGTTTCAGCGCATGGATGCAGAAGATCTCGTGGCACATGTTTTTCCAGATCAGATTGCCTGCGCTGAAAATATTACGGGTAGACGCGAAGTGCCAGATCACCCTCTTATCAATCAGACAATTCACGACTGTTTAACAGAGGCTATGGATATTGAAGAGCTAATGGAGCTTATAGCCGATATTGAACAAGATAAATTGACGCTTATCGCAAAAGATCTACGCGAGCCCTCTCCGTTTGCGCAAGAAATAATCAATGCCAGGCCCTATGCCTTCCTCGATGATGCGCCCTTTGAAGAGCGACGCACCAATGCGATTCGTAATAGAAGTTGGGCAGACCCAGGGGAGGCGAAAGATTTTAGTTTACTAGACGAAGAAGCGATTGCAAGAGTAAGAGATGAGGCATGGCCCTATATCAATAATGTCGAAGAATTTCATGACGGTCTTTTCAGCCTCGCCTACATGAGTAAGCAGGAATTCGAGTCCAACACGAATTATCAAACATGGCAGGCAGTATTACTCGATGCCGGGCGTAGTCTCAAACTAACGGGGCTGCCAAACGAGATGTGGATCGCTACCGAAAAGCTAGGCTGTTTTCTGGCGCTCTACCCACAGCTACAGTCACTACAGGCATTGCCAGAGATTCCAACATTCATACTTGAGAAGAAGTGGGATCGTCAGGATGCTCTGCGCGAGATTGTGCGCTCCAGGCTTGAATGCCTGGGGCCTATTCGGTCACAGCAATTGGCAACGGAATTGGCGATCGATGTTGCCGAGATTGATTTTGCGCTACTGGCTCTGGAAGTCGAAGGCTTCGCGTTTCAGGGGCAATTTACTCAGGCTGCACGCAGGCAAAAGACAACCGACGATGCGGTTGTCGAATGGTGCGAACGAAGGCTTCTGCAGCGAATTCATCGTTATACCATCGATGCGCATCGTAAAAGTATTAAGCCAGTATCACTGCAAACCTATACTGAATTCCTGTTCGATATGCATCGATTGGTTGCGGTCACAGAGCCTGCGATAGATACGGCGACTGCTAAAGAGCCGGTGCTCGATGGACAAACGCGCCTACAGAATACCCTGGGGCTATTGGATGGCATAGCAGCGCCAGCTGCGAGTTGGGAGGCAGACCTCTATCTGGTGAGGGTAGCCGACTACGACCCGAGTTGGCTGGATGTAATGTGTATCAGCGGCAGGATAGTGTGGGGTCGTTACTCACTGCCGAACCCGTCATTACGCATGCAGCGACGCAAGGAGCTAAAGTCTTCGAAATCATCTGGTCCAATCAAGTCGACACCTATATCTATAGTCAGTCGCGCCAACTTAGATATATGGAAGGCTCTGTCTGCCGCACAGGCTAATGAAGATGTTGCGTCTATCAGTGAGCTGGCAAAGAGAATTGAATCGGATCTAGCGAGCAACGGTGCCAGCTTCTTCGATCAAATTCAACAGCGCACTGGCCTGCTTAAAGCACAGCTGGAACAAGGCCTCGCCGAATTGGTTTCGAGCGCCAGGATAACCAGTGATAGCTTTACCGGCTTGCGTGCCTTGCTTACTCCCAATAAAAAGAAGCCGAGTACGCATAAGAGGCGTGGGCGCAAGGCTATGTTCGGTGTCGAGGACGCTGGCAGATGGAGTCTTCTGGAAACAGATAATCGACAAGGTTTATCGACAGGCAATACTCGGCATTGGGATGTTCTCGATGAAGATCAACTGGAGCGTCTCATAGGCATTTATCTTCAGCGGTGGGGAGTCTTGTTTCGCGGCCTATTAGAGAGAGAATTGTTTGCTCCACCGTGGAGAGTATTGCTGGCAGCGCTACGCAAGATGGAGTTGCGGGGAACCATTCGTGGCGGCCGCTTTGTAGCCGGAGTTGGCGGTGAGCAGTTTGCTTTCCCTGAAACTGTTGATGCTCTTCGCAAATTCAAGAAGCGCAGCGATGAGAGCAAAGTAAATTATTACAGCCTCAGTGCTGTCGATCCGCTCAACCTTCTCAATCTAATACTGCCCAATCGGAAGTTGTCGAGGCTTAGCAAGAATCGAGTGCTCTATGAGAATGGAATTCCGATAGCAGTATTGGAATCAGATAAGGTGAGTTTTCTTAGGGAAGTTGATGCGAATGAACAATGGAATTTGCAACAAGCACTGATCAAGAAAAACTTTCCACCACGACTGCGCAGCTACTTGGGTAGTCGCTAGCTTAGCGGGGAAACTTCTGTTTCTTAAAAAGAAAATCCCGCTATCACTAAACGCGATAGCGGGATCTACTACTTATGGGAGCAAAGGAATCGTGAATTACTTCAGCGAAACCCCTCCAATTACCCAGACAAGTCTTATGGAAACAACTTAGATAGAGCAATTGGAGGCTCCCTTAATAGATTGACTATTGATGGGATCACCTCCTTTTAATGCCAGGGTAGCCAAGTATTGTTAGCAAATCCCCCCTGTTAGAACTACTAACAAAAGCCTGGTGTTTTTATATAACACATTCTCGGGACTGTAAAGCACAGAAGTAGTTACAGGGTGAGCGCGGTATTAGTCAAAGTTGACTGATTTGTGAGTAGATCTACCCCATGAGATTCATTGTTTGGACAAGCCTTGAAATCTTGCCTAGGCTTTAGCCATTCCAGATAGCTGAGAATCCGAGTAGCTTGAATAGGAATCTGGGACTAATTGCGTGTAGAATTGCGCGCCAGGTCACATAGTTGGCTGACTAATCAATGATGGCGAATTCAATTGGATGCACAGGTAAATTACAATCAGCACTGATCAATCGTACTAAAGCATGTAACACGAGTATGTGACTATAAGGGAAAGAAGACGACATAAACGGGTAGAGGTGGATTTTTGGGCTAGTCTTAGCCATCCACTACTGGGCACGATTACCTGTGATATTCAGGATATGTCCGTAAGTGGCGTATCGATAAAATTAGACGAAGATCTGAATTTCTTCGTCATGATGGAACTAGATGTCAAAATTCGCGGTGAAGGCTGGGACGAATCAATGCCCGCATTACCGGTGCAGGTAACGCGG
>CAJQHM010000061.1 GCA_905478195.1 uncultured Pseudomonadales bacterium | reverse complement strand
TTGTCGAATAGCCTAGCGTATTCAGGTCGCAGCTTCCTCTGTGAATACTCATCCAGATTAACCTTGGGAAGCGCTGTGTTTTTATCTTGCAACTGCTTCCAGGCTTTGAGTGGGGCTAACACTGCCTGGCAGTTTTCCTGGTCGGAATTTCTTTCGTCAAAGTTATACAGAAACTGACTCTCGAGGTATTCGGGATAAACTAATTTATTGGGGGCAAGAGGTGTGCATTCCAACGCACAGGCTTCTTGCAAAGACAGGCCCTGGAAATCATGCAATGCGGTAGAAAGCACTACATCGCAGCGCCTAAGAAGTTTGGTGTAGTGCTTGCGATCCTCGATGAAGCCAAAATTACCCGGATCGATAGCGAGCGCAGACGCATGTTGCTGTAACAGGCTGTGAATTTTTTGAAACTCCTCAGGGGATGACCTGAATTGTTGCCCGACCACGTGCAGCCGAATCGGCAATCGCTGCTGCAGAATCTGCTCTGTCAGCAGTAACAATAATTTCGGTCCCTTGTCGTATTCCCAGCGATGATTCCAAACCACATCGAGAATTTCCTTAGGTTGGCGAGTGTCGGGTAGACATTCGACCTCCTGAAGTGGGACGGGAACAACTTCGCTTTTCTGATATTTCAGCAAGAGTTCCTCTGGCAATCGGTCCGGCAGTTTTTCCAGCAAGTCTTTCGCCCCCTGTAAGAACGTGGAGCGATTGTAGTTGCTATTGAAAGCAACAGCGTCGGCGCAGAAGGCGGAATACAGCGGCACCAGCTGTGGTTCGACGTTATTGCTTCTTTGCGTGTTGCCCTCTGGATAGACGAATTGATTCTCATGAAAGTAAAGCAGTGTGGGAATTTTACTTAAGCTGGGCACAAAGCCGCGAAGACTCGCCAGATCAACCATGGAGGTCGCGATGAGCAGGTCGTAATCTTGAGTTAACGCGTCTTGTTCATTGAGGGCCCACTGCAGACTATTGCCGCGTATGCGCCAGTTGAAATGTCTGGGTGGTAGGGCGAGCTGTGTCCATTCATGCTCGGGAAACATAGCCGCCAGACGCCTGCGCCAGATTGTATGGCTCATGGCGTCATAGGCAGACAACAGTAGAATTTTATAACTCATTACAGCCTTTCATGCATTCAGGAAATTTACGCTACGCAAGTTTTGCATATTTTTCGCTGACAGGTTAGCTTGCTCAATCGAATTATTCCGCTGCCATTGCAGTGGTAGAACACAAGCAATCACAAGACGTGTTGCGAGGGAGAGAGACAGTGAGTATTAAACTACACGGCATGGCCTATAGTAACTACTACAATATGGTCAAAGCCATCATGATCGAGAAGGGCATGCAGTTCGAGGAAGTCCATGTTCTGCCAAATCAAGAGTCAGATTTTCTGCAGAAGAGCCCGATGGGCAAAGTGCCTTGTATGGAGACCGATCAGGGTTTTTTAACCGAAACAGGCGTAATGATCGACTATGTCGATAGCCTGCAAATAGGACCATCGTTGTATCCGGAAGATCCTTTTGCGCGAGCGAAGGTGCAGGAATTGATAAGACATCTCGAGCTATATATCGAGCTTCCCGCGCGAAGATTGTATGGCGACGTATTCTTCGGCAGGCCTGCCGATGATGAGCTCAAGGAGCAGGTGAGGCTGCAGTTGGAAAAAGGATTTGCCTCCTTGCAGAAACTTGCGAAATTTGACCCCTATCTTGCGGGAGCAGAGCTCAGCTACGCAGATTTTTACTACCGGTTCAGCGTGGGGCTCGCCACTATAGTGTGCAAGAAGGCGCTGGCTTGGGATGCGCTGCGGGAAGTGCCAAATATTAAGGCGCTGCTGGATTTAATGGATGAGTGCGAATCTATTCAGAAGGTGCAGGCAGATCAGGCGAAGAATGCCTGAGTTGCCTGCAGCTACTACAGTCTAGTTAGCGATGGGGTGTTCTTTCCAGAATGCCCGCATTGCTGCTCATATCGAGAATAGTCTCAATATTTGCTTCTATATCTTCGACGCTGGCACCTAGACCCAGGTCCACGCCCACATTTTCTCTCACATCGGCGGAGTAGTAACGGCCGCCGGCTGCCTGAATGATTCGGCCATTGGGGGCTTTTTCAGAGCAGAGAAACACAACGGCGGGAGTAACTAGTTCCGGCGCCAATTTCTCGGCACTGTCTTCGAAGCCCGGTAGTTCGACCGTCATTCTCGTTGCCGCGATGGGCGCTATTGCATTAGTAAATACATTGTACTTCGCGCCTTCGAAGCGCAGGGTGTTCATGAAGCCAACGAGGCCTAATTTGGCAGCGCCATAGTTGCTCTGGCCAAAATTTCCAAATAATCCCGAGGTGGATGTTGTCATTACTATACGGCCGTACTGCTGCTCAACCATGATAGGCCAGACACATTTGGTCGCATTGAGACTGCCGGTAAGATGGACATCAATTACCGCGTGCCAGTTCTCTAACTCCAGCTTGGAGAAGGTCTTGTCTCTGAGGATACCGGCATTGTTTACCAGGATGTCGATTCGTCCCCAATTCGCTACGGTCTCATCAACCATCGCCTGCACTGCATCAAGGTCGGTGACGGAGGCGTCGTTTGCGACAGCGGTGCCCCCGTTATCCCGAATTTCCTGTGCAACCAGTTCTGCCGCCGAAGCCGATCCGCCACTGCCATCTACAGAGCCACCGAGATCGTTGACTACTACCTTCGCGCCGCGTCGACCCAGTTCCAATGCGTGCTGCTTGCCTAGTCCACCGCCAGCACCCGTTACTATAGCGACCTGACCTTCGAAATTAATCTTCATACTACTTCTCCTGCTATTTCTGAATCGACTGAGCCTATTTGCTGCCTCTTCCTGCTGCGTGCTCACAAAGAGCAGACTCTTTTAAATGTGGACAGGATTCTATTCTTATGAGGCTCTAGCTGCAATAAATGAGACCTTGCTGGTCGAAAAAGCCGGGAGAAATAAAACCATGCCATTGCTATGATAGAGAAACTTGCCAGATAGCTGGCACAAACACAGATAGAGAAGCCGAGATAGAGACAGAATATGACGGAAATACAGCCGGTACCGGCAGCGACGGTAGTCGTCGTTCGAGAAACTATGAATAAGACGGATCTTGAGGTCTTGCTACTCAGACGAAATTCGAAGCTGATCTTCCATGGCGGCCATTGGGTGTTCCCGGGAGGCCGCATCGATGTCGCAGATTTTGATGCGGCGGAAGATAATTTGGAGTACAGGGCGGCGCTTAGGGCGGCAGTTAGAGAGACCAAGGAGGAGGCGGGTATCGATCTTGAGATCGATAGTCTCATCCATACGGCGCATTGGACTACGCCGCCCAAGTTGCCCAGGCGATTCTGCACCTGGTTCTTTCTTTGCCCCCTGACAGAGCCGGCGAGTGTAATCGTCGACAACGATGAAATTCTGGAGCATCGCTGGATAACGCCGCGGGAGGCTCTGGCTGAAGCCGAGGCGGAAACTTGGGTCTTGCCGAGGCCGACAATAGTGACGCTGCAGGACATCGAGCAGCACCGTAATCTTGAAGAACTGCTGGTTGATGCAAATCGGCGGGAAATTCGGGTATTCCCTGAGGGCTCGTCCTATTATCGACCGCGGGAAATGGGCTGCTAGGCCCAAGCCGCCACTTTCTCCAGCACCTCGCTTCAGGTCTCAATTTGGGCCAAAACGAGGCATTTTCAGGCCGCATTCTGACAAACCTCAGGCTAACTGATTTTGCTAGGCATTCCTCCCCATAAGCCCTTGCAATTCTGGGCAAGTTAATGGGATAGTTAAGACGTAAGACTGAAACAGTCTGTCAGTGCTTGCGGCCAGTTAATAGGAGGCTTTTGCCCTTTTGCCGCATCAATTATTAGTGACTGAGTCGCTTTCGGACGTCGCCTAGCGAGGAGCAACAAGCGCAAGTAAGTCTTCCTATTCACAGCAGCCAGAAGAGCCTCTATGTCGTCTCCCACATTCGATAGTCTTCGCGAAACCCTGAAGAATCTTCGTCGTCGTCGCAGCAACCTGTTTATCCTGAAACAGCTGAGCTATTTCGTCATAGCTTTCTCCCTATTAATTTTGTCTCTAAGTGCTTTGTCACTCTTCTTAGAGCCCAGCAAGTCGGGCACAACCTTCTTATTTGCCCTGTCACTGATCAGCATTGGCTTATTGCTGTGGCGTTTGATTCACGTGCTGGGAAGACAGACAACGGATGATCGTCGGCTCGCACATTATGTAGAAGAAAATATTCCTGATTTGGAGCAGAGGCTACTAACGTCTTTGGAGTTTACCGAGGAAGACCTGGTGAACGGCAAGGACGGGGTATCGCAGCAGTTTATTCAGCAGTTGTGGCAGGATGCGCAGGAACACGTGCAGATTCAGCAACAGCAGGTAGAGACCGTAGCGCCTTCGCGAACCTCCTATCTGTCTATGGCGTCAGCCGCGGGTGTCGCCACGATAGTCTTAGCCCTGTTTCTCAGCTCAGATGTCCTGTTTAATGCGGCTAGCCGCCTGGCCTGGCCCTTTGCGATCAGCGAGCCGGTTCTTGTCGTTGAAGTGATTCCCGATATTGAAATCAGTGTTGAGCCCGGTGATCTTGAGATGCAGCGCGGCGATAGCGTTACGATCATTGCTCGGGTGATCAATGCTATACCCGGCACGATCAATCTGCGTCTGCAGGATGATAATGTTAACTGGCGCGATGCAACCATGAATCGCGACGGCAGCGGCAGCGATAGCGCAACCTACAGTTACTTCATTCCCTCTTTGCAAGAAGATACGACTTATTATGTCACCTTCGACGAGCGCGGTGAGCAGAGCTCTCCTCAATATCAGATTGACCTTTTCGACCTGCCCCAGATCGAGCAGATCGATTTGGCGATGGATTATCCCGACTACACAGAAATAGAAGACGTCATCGAAGAAGATAGTGGCGACATGGTGGTTCCTGAAGGAACCGAAGTCGAACTGGTGGTTACCTTTAACAAGAATATTGCAACGGCGCTTGTCGAATTTGACGAGAGCTACAGTGCCGATGAAGATGAGATAAACCCATTGCCTGCCTACGAGAATATAAACCTGGTAATGGATGGCAATATTGGGCGGGCCACGTTTACAGTGAACCAGGATGGTGTCTACCGTATCTCAGCGACGGATTTCTCCGATCTGCAAAGCAAGAACCCTCTCGACTATTTCATTCGCGCTATAGAAGATACTCCGCCCGAATTGGCCTTAAAGCGGCCAGGACAAGATCAGGAAGTCATGCCCCTAGAGGAAGTTGTGCTCGAGATCGATGCCAACGATGACTATGGTCTTAGCAAGTTCACCCTAAATTACAGCGTCGTAGGTGCGGATGAGGTTGAAGTAGACTTCCTGCCAGAGCAGAACCTGCGCGAGGTATCTGGTGACGAACTGATTTACCTTGAAGACCTCGATGTAGAGCCTGGGGATTTCGTTAGCTACTTCCTTACTCTTGCTGATAACAATGGCCTGCGGGGCCCCAGTGAAGTCATATCGGATATCTATTTCCTGCAGGTTATCCCTACGGATCAGGAGTTTCGGCGATCAGGGGGTGGTGGCGGCGGTCAGGGTGCCGGCGGCGGCCAGGGTGACGGCGCCGATAGCAGTGCCTTAGTTCAGATACAGAAAGATATTATCGCGGCAACGTGGAAGCTTAAGAACAGACAGTCGAAGGTGTCGCCGGAGGATTTCGCTTCGGATGCAGAGATTATCTCAGAGTCGCAGCGCGAGGCGACGGAGCGTACCAGACGTTCTATAGACCGTCTCGCCGAGCGTCTCAGTTTCTCCGATGCAAGTTACGATGCTGCCGTTGAAAATCTTTCCCTCGCGATAGATCAAATGAATCAGGCTGCAGATGAGCTTGGTAAGGAACAGATTACTAGTGCGTTGCAGCCAGAGCAGCTCGCATTGCAATACGTATTGAAGGCAGAGGCAAATATCAATCGCACTAATATCAGCATGCAGCAAGGCGGTGGCGGTGGTGGTGGCGGTGCCGCTCAGCAGGAACGTGAAGACCTGCGTGAGCTATTCGAGATGGAGATGGGGCAGCTTGAGAACCGTTATGAGACACCCAATAGCGCCGGTGGTGGCGGCTCCCAGCAACAAACCGAAGAAGCGAATAAGCTAGAAGAACTGGCTCGCCGACAGGAGGGGCTAACTCGGGCCCAGCGGAACCTGGCACGCCGTGAAGAGCAGATGACAGAGGAACAGAAACGCCGCGAACTGGAGCGGCTGATGCGTCAACAGGAGCAGCTGAGTCGTGAAGTAGAACAGCTGGCACAGCAGTTATCGCGTGGCCAGCAGAATTCGAGCTCGCAGCAGCAAAGCCAACAGGCTTCCTCGCAATCCCAGTCCCAGTCACAATCCCAATCTCAGTCCAGCAGCAGTTCGCCTTCCTCCGGCAGCGCCAGCGGTGGCCAGCAACAGCAACAGCCACAGACGGCTTTGCAGCGTGCCGCACAGCAGATGCAGGAAGCATCGCAGAGCGAAACCGCAGCGATCGCAGCAGCAAGATCACAGAAGGCACTCGAAAACCTTCGCGAGCAGCAGCGCGAACTGAGCCAACAGTCAGAAAGATCTGTTAACCAGCTAGCGCAGAATCTTGGTCAGCGCGGACAACAACTCTTGCAACAGCAGAGAGATCTGCAAGAAAGTCTGCAGGAAACGACGCGCCAACAAGGTCTGGGTCAGACGCGCCAGTCGGTTCGCGATGATGCCGCTCTGACGGCGCTTATTGAAGCCCAACAGCAACAGCAAAGAGATCTAAAGGAAATCGAAGATATGCTGCGCGCGATCATTGCCCGCGGTGATAACGAAGATCAGCGACTAATGTCCCAAGCCCAGGCGGCCAGTCGAGAGCTGCGGCCGATTCGTGAAGAGATGCAGACTAGTAATCGTGTGTTGCGTAACGGTATGGTAAATCTTTCCGTAGACATCGAGGGCGAGTTAGAGGATTCGATAGAGGACTTCGCGCAGAGCCTGGCGGCATTGAATCCCTCCCGCACAGATTCCCCGTCCGATCAGATGCAGCAGGCAGCCAGCGATGCGGCCCAGTTGCGTCAACAGGTAGAGGATCTAGAACAGCAGGCGTTGGCATTTAATGAGGCAGGGCAAGAGCCAGGAAACGGCACACCTTCATTGCGCGAGATGCGTGATCAACTAGAGCAGACCCAACAGTTGGCACAGCAGCTTACGCAACAACTGCAGGATCAGGCGCGAGCTGGAGGAACTCAGCCAGGCCAGCGCGGTCAGCTAAGCGGGCAGCAGGGGCAGCAAGGCCAGCAGGGCCAGCAGGGTCAACAGGGACAGGGCAGCGGGCAGCAGGGTCAACAAGGCCAGCAGGGACAGGGCGGCGGCAATGGAGATCAGCAACCGGGCACCGGTGGCCGTGTAGGTGCTCAGGGCGCGCCGAATAACATAGGCAATGCAAGATCGATTCGCCAGCAATTGACGCAGCAAGATATAGAAGACTTTCTCAATCAACCAGAACTATTTAGACAACTACTCCAACCCATCACAGAACTCGAAGGAGCCCTGCGCGCACAAGCAGAGCTGGATAGTATCAACAACAAGCTGTATGCCACCGTTGATGAAGATATACCCGATGAGTACCGAGATTTGGTGGAAGAATACTATCGTGTACTGTCTGAGAATCAGGAATCAGAGAATACAGATCAGTAACAATGCAATACTCCCAACCTAATTTTTTAACAGCACTCGAAGACGGCAGTTTTACCTTCGCCTATGGTATTAGTCCTTGGCTATTTGCGGTATTGGTCATTCTCATCACCTTTGGTGTATGGCTAACCTATAGAAAGACAACGAGGCAACTAAGCCCGGCATGGAAAACATTTTTTATAGGCATACGCTCTGGTGTGCTTGTGCTGATTCTCTTCTGTCTACTAAGGCCTGTGGTTACAACCTTGCAGGTGTCGCCACAAGAAACCTATCTTGGTGTTTTGATCGATGATTCTCAGAGTATGGCAATAGCCGACCTTGCGGGCGGACAAACCCGGCAAGAGGCGATCGAAGAATTACTCTACGAGAATGGACTGCTCGATAATCTTTCCGAATCTTTTCAGATTCGCAGCTTTCGATTTGATAATCAGACCCAGCGAATAGTTGGTGTGGAGGATCTGAGCGAGGCTGGCACGGCTTCTTCTATAGATCAGGCTCTGAGCTATGTCGGTGATCAGTTAAATGGGCTGCCCCTCGGTGGTGTAGTGCTGGTGAGCGATGGTGCGGACAATAGCGATGGAGACCCGCTAGCTACGGCACAGGAATTTGGTGCCAAGCAGATTCCGGTTTTTGCAATCGGCGTCGGCCAGGAAGAAATTCCACAGGACATAGGTATCGTGGATGTCAGTGCTGCAAAGACTGTCTTAGAGGGCTCTGTATTCAACGTGCAGGTCGCAGTAAACCATCAGGGCTATGAAGGGCAGGAAGTAGAACTTTCCATCATGGATGGCGAGACACGAGTAGCCTCCGATGTGGTGATACTTGGTCCAGCAGGTGTCACTAGACGCTATGAACTTGAGATAACACCTAAACGACCGGAATTGATCGTCTACGATTTGAATGTCGAGTTGCAGAGCGATGAAATCATCGACAGGAACAATAGCTACAGTTTTCTGGTCGATAACACGGAGAAAGAAGCGCTGAATATACTCTATTTGGAAGGTCATCCACGTAATGAGTATAAGTTCATCCGGCGTGCAGTCGAAGGAGATAGTTCGCTGCGACTGGCAACCTATCTGCAAACTGGGCCTGAAAAATACTACCGTCAGGGAATCGAATCCGCTACAGAACTTAGCGGTGGCTTCCCCGAGGATCGAGAGGCCTTGTTTGAGTATGAGGCGCTCATATTGGGTGATATCGAGTTCGGTTTTTTCAATGCCGAGCAGTTGCAAATGATCGAGGATTTCGTCGCCGAGCGTGGTGGTGGTTTCCTGATGAGCGGCATGGTAGATGAGGAATTTATCGGTACACCAATTGCCGATATTCTTCCTGTTACGCTTGTGGAGGAGGGTTTTCTACCTAGCCATCTACGCGGTGGGATCCGACGTGGCGATCATCCAACGGGCGAGCTGTTCTATCCGCGACTCACTCGTAATGGCGAGTTCTCTCCGCTGCTACGCCTTTCTGCGGACGATGCAGAGAATCAGGCGCTTTGGAGGCAGCTACCCGAGTTGCAGGGTACCTACGTAACAGGCCGTATCAAACCTGGCGCTGAGGTCTTGATCGAACATCCGTTGCTGCAATATCAGAATCAGGCGCTTCCCTTGTTGGCATCTCAGCGCTACGGGTCGGGCCGCAGCATGTCGCTGACCACAGCAAGCACCTGGCGCTGGCAGATGATGTTGCCCGCCGCAGATGAGTCCCATGAAACGCTCTGGAGACAGCTCTTGAGATGGCTGGCCGTCTCGGCACCCGAACGTATAACGATCGAATTCGATAGGGAGTTCTACAACGTGGGTGATGAGGTTAACGTTAGGGCCACCGTGCTCAACAATCAATATGAGGCAGACAACGATGCGACGCTGTGGATGCAGACATCGAACCCTCTGGAAGAATTTATCGACGCGCCAATGGAATGGGATATAGAAGAAGATGGTGTCTATAGAGCAAGCTTTATTGCAGATGAAGAAGGTGTGTATAGCTTGCTGGTGGATGTGGCCAGCGCTGCAGGAGAAGCCAATGATTCTAGTGCGGAGAAACGCGCGGCCTTCGTGGTCACACCTTCGCTGCGCGAATATACCAATGCCGAGCTCGATAGCGGCTTGCTGGCACGCATTGCGCAGCTCAGTGGCGGTAGCTATTTTAACGTGGCAGATGCCGATGCATTGGCGAACGCAATCGAATTCACACCGAACGCCTATTCACGAGAATTACAAATAGATCTGTGGGATCGACCTTGGTTACTGGCCTTGCTCGTCCTGTTACTTTGCGTGGATTGGATAAGCAGACGAATGAAAGGGCTGTCATAGCGGTTACCTACTCATGAAGAATATGAATCTCTTACTTAAAACCGTCGCTGCAGGATTGGGGTCGCTTCTCTGCAGCGCCGCCATGGCTCAGGCTGATGCCGACGTCAGTGCGAATAATTTCTTCCTGGACCGGCCGGAGTCTACGAAGTACGCAGTGATTCTGGCGGGTCCCACGGTGGGTGAAGAAAACAAGTTACAGTTCCGTCAGTGGGCTTTCTCGCTGCACGACATCTTGGCCAGAGACTATGGGTATAGCTCCGACACGATTTCGTTGCTGTATGACCGCGGCGAAGTTGAGGGCTCAGGTACCGAACGCATAGATGCTGCCTGTGATTTGCAGGGAATCGAGGCAGAGCTGGCGCGGCTGCAATCGATAGTGAAGACGGGCGATCAAATTACAATCTACCTGATTGGTCACGGTAGTGGCTCGGATGAGGAATCGAAGTTCAATATAGTCGGGCCGGATATTACCGGCATCCAATTTGCTGCGATGTTGGATATATTCGATCAGCAGGACATGATTATAGTCAACACGACCTCGGCGAGTTACGGATTCTCCGCCTCCTTATCCGGTGAGGGTCGTGTGGTTGTTTCTTCTACTCGTTCCTCCTCGGAAAAATTTGATCCTGTGTTCTCGAATTATTTCATCGAAGCCCTGGATAGCCGCAACGGAGACAGAGATAAGAATAATCGCGTGTCGATATTGGAGGCGTTTAACTATGCGAAGAGTAATGTCGAAGAATTCTATGAGGAACAGGGCAGATTGGCGTCGGAACATGCGGGCCTGGACGACAATGGTGATGCGCTGTTCAGCCTGAATCCGACCACGGCAGAAATCGATGGCAGGCTGGCTGAGATAGCCTATATAGATAACTTGGTAGATGACACGGTTGGTTTATCAGCCGAAGCGATTCGTCTTAAGAGCCGCATGCAAGATTTAGAGCGTTCGGTTTTTATCTTGAGAGGGCGTAAGGCGGAGTTCTTGGAAGATGATTATTGGCAGCAGCTGGAAGTCTTGCTTGTAGATCTGGCTAGAGCCACAGGACAATTCAATGAACAGGTTAATCCGGTTGAACAGAGTGAGCGATAAGCATATGGCGAAGAAATATTGTATAGCCGCCGTTTTCTTGCTGGCGGGTTTGAATTTCAATGTATCGGCACAGGATTCACCGCAGACGAATACAGGCGAGTCTCCGTTGTTTCGCGGCGAACAATTATTAATAACAGGGTCCTATGCGGCGGCTACAGACATCTTTCAGATGGCGGATGGTCTGGATCGCAATGAGGGGCTAGTGGGAGCAAGTAAAGCCTTCGCGATGATGGGTAATTATCAGGAGGCCATGAGCGTTGTAGAGGCTGCTATAGACGATAACGACTATGCACGTTTTCCATTGCTCGGCACACAGCTTGCCGAAATCAAGCGGGCGGTAGGTGAGTCGCAAGAGGCACTGCGGATACTAGAGGCAGTAGTGCTAGGTCTGGCGGATCCACCTGTACGTACACTGGTGCAATACGGCAGTCTGCTCGACTTCGTAGGCCAGAAGCAACTTGCGGTGTCTATATTGGATCAGGCGGTGCAACGTTATAACAATGGATTGGTGTTCGCCTCGGAAGACGTTGCCATGGTGGCGCTGGCAAGTTGGCTGATGGGGAATTTCCATGATGCGAACAGTTTGTTTAGCGAAGCTACACGAGCAAATCCAAACAACCTGGAAGCACACACGCTATGGGGCGACCTCTTCCTCGAAAAATACAATGCCTCCGATGCCGAACGCTCTTATCAGGAGGCCCTGGATGTAAATGGCCGTTATGTACCAGCTCTTGTTGGCATTGCCAACGTTGTTGGTGACGAACGAGCGCTGCAGCGTGCTCTAGCGATAAACCCAAATTCTATTCCAGCCATGGAGACCTATGGCCAGTTATTGATGCTCAACGGAAGAGAAGATGAAGCGATGGACTATTTCGAGCGTGTGCTTGCGCTTAATCCGGAGTCATTGAAGACGCTGAGCGTGCTGGCATCGAAGGCGGCGCTGGAAGAGCGCAGCGATGAGTATGCGGACTATCTTGCGCAAGTAGAGGCTTTTAGTCCTAACAATCCTATATTTCTGGGTAACGTCGCAGATACCTTCGGCAACAACTACCTGTTCGACGAGGCTGTTGAATTTGCGCGGGCGGCTATCGCAGCCGATTCCCAGTACTGGCAGGGATACACTCTACTTGGAAGTAATCTGATTCGTCTGGGTGAAGAGGAAGAGGGTAAAGCCAATCTCGAGATCGGTTACGAGAATGATCCTTTCAATGTTATGACTTCTAATATGTTGAAAGTTTTCGATACTCTGGAAACCTATACGACGCAGGAGAGTGCGCACTTCAAGGTTCACATGAGCCAGAACGATGCAGACATTCTCTGGCCCTATCTAGAACCACTGTTAGAGGAAGGCTGGGACACCTTAACGGCTAAATATGGCTTCGAGCCCGAAGGGCCTATCCTTATTGAAGTATTCGAAAAATCGGAAGACTTTGCCGTGCGCTCTGTGGGACTGCCGGATATTGGGCCCCTGGTCGGAATCTGTTTCGGCAAGGTGATTACACTGATATCGCCCGACACCCTATCAGCGAATTGGCAGGAGATCGTCTGGCATGAGTTCATGCATGTAATTACTCTTCAGATGACAGGTAATCGCATGCCGCGTTGGCTCTCCGAAGGTATCTCTGTCTATGAAGAGCGTGAGGGCAGACCTTACTGGGGCCGAAGTCAGGGGCTGGACCTGGTTCGTGCCGCAGAGCAAGATAAATTACTTCATGTAGCTGATCTTAATTCTGGATTCTCCGGCGCCCGCAACAATGCCGATCTGGGTTTTGCCTATTTTCAGGCCTACCTGGTGGTTGACTATATCGCCGACGAATACGGTTTCGCAAAGTTGGTCGAACTAGTCGATCAATACGGGTTGATTAAAGAAGACGACGAACGTTTCGACGTGGTATTCGATTTAAGCCTTGATCAGTTCGACGATGGTTTTAGAAATTGGATTGATCGCCGTGTCGCTGAGATCAATGTCTATGTGCACACAGAAGACGTGCCAGATGAAGGCGATGGCCATGGCCATGGGGTGCGTGAAAATTCCAGTGCGATTCTGGCAGAACTCTATAACAACGCGTCACTCAAGCAACATATGCGTGCTCGTATCGAAGAGAACGACAGAGATTTTCAAGCTTACCTACAGTTGGGCATTGTTCTGTTCAAAGAAGAAAATTTCTTCGAGGCGAAACAGTATTTGAATCAGGCCTATGAATTGCTTCCATCCTATACCGGCTATCCCAGTCCTCCTCTGGTGTTGTCCCAGATCTACGAGCAGGAAGGCAACCGCGAGGCGCAGCTGGGGCAATTGGAAATATTGCTGGAAAATCTGCAACACGATTACGGTTCCGCTGTTCTCTTAGCTGAATCGGCTTTGGAAGGGGGAGATTTCGAGCGTGCCGAATACTATATCGATCGTGCAATTCAAGTGGATCCCTATCGCGCTGATGTGCATCAGTTGAAGGCCAGCTACGCCGAGACCATTGGCGATAGTCAGTTGGCTGTTACCGAGTATGAGGTGCTTCTTAAACTTGAAATTAACGATCCGGCAGAGGCACAGACAAACCTTGCTGAGGCATATCTGCGGAACGGACAGACCCTGGAGGCGAAAGAAAACGTTCTACGGGCATTGGAAACTGCGCCTAGCTATCAGCGAGCGCAGAGAATACTGCTGCAATCTATAGACGGGGACTCAGATTAAATTGAGAAATCTTAAGTCACTCTTATTGCTTTTATCTGGCGTTCTACTGCTTGCTCAGTCGGCTGCAGTTGCTCAGGTATTCGATTTTGGCAATGATGAGGATCCTGCTATCTATGGCGAAGAGATAACCGACTTTCAGTGGATACGCGGCCAGTACACAAATCACGCGGGCGGAGCCAGAGGTGGTTACGGCATGCGTCGTCGCGGTGGATGGTGGGATACAGACTATCCCGATTCCGATGAGAATTTTTTGCGCGGCGTACAGCGCTATACCAATGTCGATACGAATCCAGCTAATCACAAGTTTATTGAGCTTACCGATCCTGAGTTGTTTGAGAATATATTTCTCTACATGAATTGGAAGAGAGTGCCCATAGGTTCGTCCTATAGTGGTCCTAATTTTGCGCCAGCGGAGATCGAGGCATTGCGCGAATTCATGTTTCGTGGTGGCTTCGTGATGGTTGACGACTTCTGGGGTCAGCCCCATCTCGATGATATGTTTATGGAGATGGGCAAGATATTTCCCGAGCGCGAGATTGTTAAACTGAATAATACACATGAGATATTTCATGTGTTTTTCGATATAGACGAAGTGGCTCAAGTTCCCGGGCGTATGGTGACCTGGGATTTCGGTGGTTTTATGAAGCTCGATGATCCCAGCTACCCCCCGGAAGTCTATGCGGTCCTGGACGATGATGGTCGTGTCATGATGGTGGCAAACTATAATACCGATCTAGGTGACGGTTGGGAGCATACCTTCTATAAAGGCTACCCGACGAAGTCTACGAACGATGCTTACAAGATAGGTATCAACTTTCTAATTTACGCGTTTAGCCACTAGTCGTTTACAGGGTATTGATTTGACGCAACGGTCGCGGCATAAAAGTGCTTATAAAGTTATCTAGAAACAAAAACAGAAACAGAAATATAAATATAAATAGAACAATTGAATAATCGAAAGACAGGACTTAGACATGACAGACATTGAAGAAACAGCAATAGACTCCATCGACGCCGCTCCAATCGACACTGCAGATGACCTGTCCCTGGTTAAGAAGATGCAGGATGGTCGCGATCAGATCGTCGCCGAGATTCAGAAGGTCATTATCGGTCAGGTAGATGTTATCGATGAATTGTTAATTGCCCTGTTCGCTGGAGGTCACTGTTTGATCACTGGTGTTCCCGGTCTGGCAAAGACGCTTCTGATCAAGACTGTAGCCGATATTCTTCAGGTCGATTTCAGTAGAATACAGTTCACGCCGGACCTGATGCCGGCTGACGTGGTGGGTGCGGAGATCGTTGAGGAGAAGGACGGCAACCGTGTTCTTAAGTTCGTCAAAGGTCCAATCTTTACCAACATCCTACTAGCGGATGAGATAAACAGAACGCCACCGAAGACCCAGTCCTCGCTGTTGGAGGCGATGGAAGAGCGACAGGTCACGGCTGCCGGGGTCACTCATCCTATGTCGGCTCCATTTTTCGTATTAGCCACACAGAATCCGATAGAGCTAGAGGGAACCTATCCTCTGCCCGAGGCACAACTCGATCGCTTCATGTTTAAGATAGAACTTGGATATCTTACGGAAGAAGACGAGGTGAAAGTGGTGAGTAGCACCACGCAGACGAATACTACGGCTCTGTCTCACCCGCTGAGTGGGGAGGATATCCTCGAATTTCAGCGTATAGCGCGACAGGTTCCAGCCGCTGAGGCCGTTATTCAATACGCTGTCCGGCTCGTGCATGCGACGCGGCCGCAGTCCGAGAACGCTCCACAGTTCATAAAAGACTGGGTGAGTTGGGGGGCAGGTATTCGTGCCTCGCAGAACCTCATTCTTGCGGGCAAGGTGCGGGCTCTATTACTCGGTCGCTACAATGTGTCCTACGGTGATGTGCGAGCACTCGCCCCTTCTGTATTGCGCCATAGGGTCTTACTGAATTTTCATGCCGAGGCAGAACGAATTACAACCGACGATGTGGTCAAGCGCCTGCTAGATGAAGTGCCCGAGCCGACTTCGAATCTATAATAGCCTTGATTGATCATCGAAAAACGGAACTGTAATGTCTGACTCGCTAAATTTTCTAGATCCTTCAGTCCTCGCCGGGCTCGATAATCTCGAGCTTAGAGCTAGAGTGGTCGTAGAAGGTTTCCTCTCAGGCCTGCACAGAAGTCCAAATCGAGGCTTTAGCCCGGAATTTAATGACTACCGTCACTACTACCGTGGCGACGACATGCGGCATATAGACTGGAAGCTATATGCACGAAGCGAAAAGTTTTATATCAAGCAGTATGAGGACGAAACGAATGTTCGCTGTATGGTCGTACTGGATACCAGTGCTTCCATGTCTTACTCCTCAGGGGAAACGAGCAAGCTGGACTATGGCATTACACTGGCCTCAGCCTTATCCTATTTTATCAATAGGCAACGCGACGCCGTCGGTTTGATTACTTTCGATGACAAGGTTAACAACTATATTCCAGCGAAATGTAGGCAGCCACATCTGATGCATATATTGCGAACCCTCGCTCAGATTAAGCCGGGAAAGAAAACCGACTCAGTGAAGCCCCTGATCGATTTGGCAGCTTCGCTAAATAAAAAAAGTATAGTCATTTTGATTACGGATATGCTTGATGACGAGGACCGACTGATAAAAACCTTACAGAATCTGCGAGGAATGGGTAACGACGTCATAGTATTTCATGTGATGGACGATGCTGAGCTGAATTTTACTTTCAACGAGGCATCAGAGTTTGTGGATATGGAGAGCGATGAGAGCTTCATCACTACACCGGCAGCGATCCGCAAAGCCTATCTTGAGAACCTCAATGAGTTTCTTGCCTTCTGTAAGAAGCAATGTCAGCGCAGTGGTGTTGACTATTGTCTCATGAACACGTCAGAGCCCCTAGATGCGGCCCTGTCAGCCTATATGAGTAAACGAGCGAAGAGCTTCTAAATGGTATTTCTGACTCCTCTATTTTTACTTGGTCTGTTGGCGGCGCTGATTCCAATAGCGATTCACCTTATTCGCAAGGAAAAACCGCCCAAGGTGATGTTTAGTACAATTCGTTTCCTGAAGAAAACCTCCAAGAAATTGATTCTGTTTCAACATATCCAACAGTGGTTGTTGTTAGCGCTCAGATCGGCGGTTATCGCCTTGTTGGTATTCGCCTTTGCGAGGCCGCTATTTGATCAGACGGTGGCGCGACTGCTTGATGCAGATCCCATGTCTGCTGTGATCATGCTCGATCTCTCGATGAGCATGCGCTATGAGGACAATTTTGATCAGGCAAAACAGGAGGCTATCGATCTGCTTGCTGGGATGACCTCCGGTGACGAAGTAGCCTTGATAGCCTTCTCGAACTCTGCCGATGTGGTGCGTGAGTTGAGTACCGATATCGATAGCGTCAGATCACTGATCAATAGCATCGACGAGCCAGGCTATGGCACTACGCGTTATATGCCTAATCTACGTCTGGCCGACCAATTGCTTGAGACCTCGCGCTTTGAGAACCGGGCGGTCTATCTGATTAGTGACTTTCAGGATATTGCTATGAATGATTCTGAGGAGGGCTGGAAGCTTTCTCCAGGAACTGCTTTTAATACCATAGATGTAGCGGCGCAGGAGAGTAGCAACCTCGTGCTTACCGATGTTAGGTCCCCCGAACAACTCCTCGAAGATGCGACCGAGCAGCAGATTTTAGCTCGAGTACGCTCTACCGGCACTCTGTACTTAGAGCAGGGCGATGTTAGCCTCTATGTGGATGGAGACTTTATCGAGCGGGTGCCTGTCGATTTGGCAGATCGCTCCGAGCAAGTAGTCACTTTTTCTACCAGCTTTGACGCACAGGGAACCCACACGGGTGAGGTGCGGGTAAGTGGCGATGATTTTGCTGTCGATAATTCCTATTTCTTCACTGTAGATGTCCTGCCGAAGATTCGCGTGTTGTTAGTCAACGGTGAGGCATCAGACGATTGGTTTGATGATGAAGGGCACTGGTTTGGTCTCGCCGTGAGCAGTGCGGCGCAGTCACCTTTTGTATTGCAGACAATTGAGCCTGGCGAGCTTAGCTTGGCCAGTTTGCGACAGAACGATGTCGCGGTATTACTGAATGTTGGTGATCTTAGCGGCGGCCAGGCGGCAGCGCTCACTAACTATGTTCGAGACGGTGGCAGTCTGCTATTGGCGCCTGCAGACAGAGTGACGCCTGAGGTTTTCAATCGACAATTTGCGGAGATAGCGCCTGCTATCATTCAAAGCAGAGGACAGCTTGGGCTTGATGATTATCTGGTTATAGCGGATTTTGATCGTCGTCATCCAATACTGAGCCCTCTTGGCAGTGACTGGTCAGCCCGGTTTCAGAATCACTGGTCGTTGTTAGCCGATGAAGATGCTGATGTGCTGATGCAATTCGATAATACCGAACCCGCTCTTCTAGAGCGTAGTGTGGGCCAGGGTAAGGTCATCCTGTTTGCCTCATCACTGGACCTGGAGTGGAATAACCTGGCGCTACAGGGACTTTTCCTGCCCTTCGTGCATGAAACGCTCAGACACTTGGTGCAGCAGAGTCCAAAGCAGCGAGCCTACGAGGTTGGGGATAGCCTAGATCTAGACCCCTTGGGAGTGGCTCAATCTATCGAGGCTACGGACGCTGCCGGAAGCGCTATTCAATTTGGCAACAATAATTTTGTAACCACGGCGACTACTCCAGGTATGATTAACGCGAGAATTAATGGTAATTTGGTCAGCTTCGCAGTGAATGGCATACCCGAGGAATCGAATTTCAGTCGTACTCCGGTCGCGAACTTGTATGACCAGATCATCAACCCCGATACCGAGCCGAATCAATCTAGAGAGGTAAGAACGGCACAGCTTATAGAAGAATTGGAGCGGCCGCAGCGAGTTTGGTGGTGGATTTTATGTCTGGTCATGCTTCTAATTCTTGCAGAATCACTGATTGCCAATCGTACCTACCGTTAATCGCAAACCCGCTCGACATTTTAAACCTTTACTAACCCTCTGTTATTAAAGAAATTAATATTTATTCTTGTCAAAGAGTTTTTGTGCTTCCGTGAAATAAGTACCGAATCTGATTGAACATTGCATTTTTTGCGACATAGTATTTTCACAAATGGCGCAGAGTCATGATGAAAATAGAGCAACTGAATCCAACAGACTATTCTTTCATTCCACAACTGCTAGCGACGCTTATCGCATCGCTAAGTATCGCACTTTTTTCCAGTAACACATTCGCTCAGGGGCTATCAGTTAATATGACTGACGACTTGGTGCCGTCTGTGGGTCCCATTTCAAGGGTAATCACGGTACTCGATACGGACTTTGGAGCATACGATCAACGCCAGATAGAGCCGCTTCAAGACCTCGGTAGACAGAGCCAATCGGCTGGCGAGTATCAGCAAGCCCTATCCTTCTTTAAGCAGGCTTTGCATGTGGCCAGGGTTAATAGAGGGCTTTATCACGATTCTCAGATTTCTATCATCGAGAGTATTATTTCTTCCGAAGTTGCTCTGAAGAATTGGGAGAAAGTGAATAAGCATTATGCCTACCAGGAGCATCTTTACCTGCGGCTCTATGACATCGACGACCTCCGTCTCGAACAGGGTCTTAAGAAGATAAGTAATTGGCACATCACCGCCTTTAATGTGAACCTCGATGGGAATCAGATCCAGCATCTACGGAAAGCCAACAGGCTGTTCAAGCTCAGGATGCGGGTGTCACAAAATACGCTGTCACTTGGAGATCCTCGTTTTATGATGCTGGCAGAGAACATAAAAATCTGTGAGAGGGAGCTTTTCCTCGCATCCGATCTCAATCTAGAAATGCGACGTCGGCACCCGCGGCAGTCGGGAGATTCAAAACCTCGTAGACCCAGCTACAGTGAGAGCAAGGGTAGAGTGTTCGTCAGCGTAGATTAGCAACATCACTTCCTTACGTTTTTCGTAAAAATTTCACCCAAAGCAGATTGATAGATCGACTGCCTTCGACTATTCGAGTGAGAAGTATTGATGTTGGGAGTTGTGCGTTGAACTCGAAAAGAGAACAAGTTTTGTAACAGGGAAAAGCGAAGGCGCTAAAGTGGAAACTTGAAAGCTACTCAATGCTATAAGAAAAGGGGGGGGAACAAAGAAAAACTCCCAAGCTCCAAGCTTTAACTCTTTACAGACTCGGCGGTATATCCCTTATATCGCTAAATTGTAAAGTGGAAAAATATTATCACAGACCCTTCGCGAGTAACTAAGGGATTACAATTTGTCACAATGCCTAGCGCATTAGCCCGTTACTGAACGTTCGATCGGTTTTTCTTTGAACTACTAGTAGAGTTCGCTAGGGAAAACCGAGCGAGCGCTTGGTAGCAAAATGTGTCACTGGTAATTCAGCAACTCAGTGGCTAAGGTGATTTGATGCTGGTACTAGGTCTGCGTTGCCCTGTGTAGACTAAGGCTTCGCTTTTTTTTCTTTATCCGCGGGTAGCAGACCCATCTTGTGAGCCCGGACTTCCCAGTTTTTTCTTGCGAGAGCACGCATATCCTCGGCGTTGTCCATCTCATCGACTATCTCGATGCCTAACAGGGTTTCTATGATATCTTCCATGGTTACAATGCCCTCTGTGCCGCCATATTCATCGACGACTAGCGCGATGTGTTCATTCTCCAGAATAAATTTGTCGAGCAGGTCTGGAATCGGGCTGGCACTATGGGTAATGATTATGTCGCGGCGCAAGGAATTCAGCTCCTGATCTCCTTTGCCCTCTACAAGACTAAGCAGTAATTCGTCTTTAAGAATATAACCGGTAACTTTATCTTTGCTATCCTGATAGATGGGAATTCGTGAGACAGGTAGTTCCGCGTTACGCTCATGAAATTCCTGAATGGTGGTAGTGCCATTCTCGGTAACAACTACGATACGCGGGGTCATCACATCTTTGACTAATATCCGGCTAAAGCGCAGCAGGTTCTTGATTACCTTCTGTTCGCTCTCCTTCAGGATACCAATTTCTTTGCCGAGTTCGGTCATTAGCAAGAAGTCACTCCTGCTCAGAACGGGCTTATCTTTGTCTTTCTTTAGATTCTTTGTAATGAGTTGGCTTAACCAGATCATTGGTGCAAGCACCAGCATAAGTAGATTAATAATCCTGACGGATAGGGGGGCTAATGCCTGCCAGTTGTTTGCGCCAAGGGTCTTCGGAATTACTTCTGAGAATATTAAAATTGCCAGAGTCATCGCTCCTGCGATAAAACCCTCCCAACTGATAATTGTTAATCCAAGAATTTCGATCTTGGTTGCACCGAAGATAATAGCCGCTTGAGCGCCCACGCCGATGGCCCCAGCTGTATGAGCGATAGTGTTCAGGGTGAGAATAGCGGCAAGTGGGCGGTCTATATCTTCTTTGAAACGGGAGAGTTTTTTGGATATGGCTGTGCCGTCTCTGTCCTGCGCTGCGACATAGGCAGGGGTGATGCTAAGCAATACTGCTTCTAAGATCGAACAGAGGAAAGAGAAGAAGATGCTGGCAGCGAAGAATGTGACTAAAAGCCCCATCAATGAACCGTTTCTGTTAAGAACAAGGCTGTATTCTCACACGAACTCAAATCGGCGTACAGTGAATTTGGCGGCCAAAACCCTAGACAGAATCGGCCGCTACGCAGAGGTGAGAACCCTGCTTAGTCTAGTGACTCAGGCTAGGCTCGGGCTTTCGTAGTCCTGGCAGTTTGCCCAATAATGACCGAAGACGGTCTGGTAGAGCGAGCATGGCCGGAGTTACCACCAGTGTCAGAATCGTGCCGAAAGACAGACCGAATACAATTGCCGACGCCAGACTTACCCACTGTGATGTTATCGGGCCACCAACTTCGATCTCGGCGCCGATTAAGTCAACTGACACATGCATGGCTAATGGGAGCAAGCCAAAGCCCGTGGTAAAGGTTGTAAGGAAAACCGGACGTAGCCTTTGTACGCCGGTGTGAACGATAATATCGCTGAGCGACCAGTCCTTGTGTTGTTCCCTCAAGTGATTAAAGGTGTCGATCAGAACGATATTGTTGTTCACAATAATTCCGGCCAGGGCGACGATGCCAATGCCGGTCAAAATTATGCTGAATGTCTGACCTGTGATGAGTAGCCCCAGCAATACGCCTGCTGTAGATAGCAATACAGAGGACAGTATTAGTAGAGCCTGATAGTAACTATTGAACTGAGTAACCAGCAATATCGCCATCAATGCCAAAGCGAGGGAGAAGGCTGAAGACAGGAACGCAGCCGAGTCTTCCTGCTCTTCATTCGCGCCTCTAAACAGATAGGTTACCCCTGGAGCGGTTGGTGTCTCTTCCATGTACTGCTCTAATTCCTGCACCTTGTTGTCTGCAACCACGCCTGGCATCGGGTTCGCTCGAATATAGACAACCCTCTCTCCATCAACACGCTGAATCGAGCTCACTGCGGGCTTCGCGACTTTGGTGACGAAGCTGCTTATCGGAACCAGATCACCACTCGCCGTGTTAATGCGAATTGTGTCCATCTGTTCTAGGCCACGATACTCTGCAGGGTAGCGCACTCGAATATCAACTTCTTCTTCACTGTCCGTTGGGCGGTAGTCACCCATGAACACGCCGTTGGTCATTAGCTGTATAGCGGTACCGATCTCTGTCATGTTGGCGCCGAACATCGCGGCTCTGGCGCGATCAACGACGATTTCCCATTCTATGCCAGGTACTGGCGCCGTATCGTCGACATCGATCAGCCCTGTCATCTCGTTTTCCATATGATTGCGAATGCGGGCAGCCTCAGCGAAGAGTACTTCTAGATCGTCGCCGGACAGTTCCAGCTGCACGGCTTTTCCAACTGGTGGGCCTTGTTCGATAGTAACTACTTCCGCCCTGGCACCAGGCAAATTGGCGATTGCATCTCGGTAGCGATTCTCCACCTCAAAGCCATCGATATCTCTATCGCGGCGATCCGTCATCTCGAGAAAGATTGTGCCTATAAGATCTGGAGCTGCCTGTTGACCGCCTCCTAGCTGCTGACCTGCACCGGACTGAGTGACAATACCCTTGAAATGACCGACTTCGCGGATGCGAGCCTCGGCATCTAGCATGACATCTCGCAGCTCGGCCGGTGAAGAGTTGCCTCTGGCGAAGACTTGGATCTGGGTCTGGCTTGGTTCAACGCCCGTGAAGAATTCAACGCCTTTACCGTACTGACCATAGGCCATGACAATAATGATTAGGCTAGCGATGCTGGTGAAGAATACAGTTAGCGGGGCGCGTACTGCAAAGCCTAAAATCTTGGCGTAGACGGCCGTGATACCGCCAGTCTTAAGCGGGTCGCCACCTTCCAGATTTTGTAGATAGGTCTGATCGGCGGCGCTGGATTTGCCTATCAAGGCACCTATGGTTGGTGCGAACAATAGCGCATAGAACAACGAGCCGATTAGAACGGCAAATACCGTGATGGGCAGGTAGCTCATGAACTGCCCCGAAACTCCAGGCCAAAACATGATCGGCAGGAACGCGGCAAGAGTAGTTGCTGTCGATGCGAGGATAGGCCAGTACATGCGATCTACGGCGGCTCTATAGGCGTCGCGCGCATTGAGTCCCTCTGCCATTTTGCGATCGGCATATTCCACCATCACTATGGCGCCATCGATGAGCATGCCCAGGCCCAGTAGCAATCCGAACATCACCATAAAATTATAGGTGAATCCCAATAAGCGAATAACGATGAAGGCGAAGAAGAATGAGAAGGGAACGGCAAGAGTAACCAGCAACCCCGATCTAACACCCACTGAGGCTATTACCACAATTAGCACAAGCACCATGGCCGTAGCCATATTACCCTGCAGGCCCATGTTCTGCTCGATAACCATTGGCGCGGTGTTGTTGATATAGGAAAGGCTGACAGCTGGTGGCAGGCTAGGGCGTATCTGCTGGACCACGATATCAACCTGCTCCATAGCCTCAGTAACACTAGTGCCTTTACGCTTCATTACGTTCAATGAGATTGAGGCTGAACCATTCGCATAGGAGTAGCGCGTAGCGTCTTTGAAAGTACGTCTTACATCCGCAATATCTGATACGGTCAGAACGCCATCGGCATTCGATGCGAGTGGCAGATTGAACAGGTCGTCGGCATTTTCGATCAGCCCGGGAACCTTTATGGAGAAGCTACCCTGGCCGGTATCTACCTGGCCCGCGGGGATCAACCGGTTGTTGCTGGTTACGGTTTGTATGATCGAAGCATTGGATATTCCGTAGGTCTCAAGCTTGGCTGGGTCAATAACTGCCTCCAGCAGCTGCTCACGGTTACCCACCATCTCAGCCTCGAGGATAGTAGGTAGAATCTCGATCTCCCGTTGTAGCTCTTCTGCTACCTGCAATAACACTCTCTCGGGAACACCATTGCCGCCTACCGCGATCTGTACTACCGGTAACGTTGCCGCCGACACTTCCTGGATCAGAGGTTCCTCTGTGTCCGCAGGAAAACGCGCCTTAGCTCTGTTGATCGCTTCGCGCACTTCGCTAAGTGCAAATTGAGATTCAAAGTCGATGTCGAATTCGGTGATTATGGTGGCCGCATTCTCGCTAGAGAAGGAGCTGACAGATGTGATGCCATCTACTGTCTTTAGCTCTAGCTCGGAAGGTTTTGCCAGCAGACGTTCGGCATCCTCTGGAGAAATGCCTTGATGTATTATCGTGGTGATAACTATAGGCACTTCGACGTCCGGGTTTAGCTCTGCCGGAATCGCCAGATAACAAGCGAAACCAGTTATCATTATGGCCACGAACACACTTAAGGTAGTTCGTGCTCTTGAAACGGCGGCATCAATATAATTTTTCATGAAGGTGGCTCTCTTCAATACTGCGAATTAGGGGTAGGGCTAGCGGGACCAGTCGAAATTACTTTCTACTTGTTGCCCGGGAAAGACAACTTCCTGGCCCAGAGTTATAAGATTAACGTTGCCGCTCAGGCCGGTGACCCAAACGCCTGGATTGATTGCACTGGTGTTATCCCCAACGATTGTCACGTTGTGAAGTTCCACCATGTTATTTGCGCCGATAGTCTTAACACCGATCCTCCCGCTATCGTCTAAGGTCAGCGAAGACGAGGGAATTAGATGTGCCTGAATGTCGGCCGAATTTACTAGAATTTCTGCTGTAATGCCCTGGCGAATGTCTGTAAAAGCTGGGTCGACTTCTACCTCTATTCGATAACTTCTGGAGATATTGTCCGCTGCCCGCGCCAAATAACTCACTGAGCCGGTCACCTGCTGACCTGTGAGCAGCTCGGCATTAACTTTCGCGCCAACGCGCAAGCTGCCTATATCTTGCTCTGGGACGACGCCAACTAATAGCATAGGACTATCGTCGAGCACCGACGCGCACACCGCGCCGGCATTTAATAGATCGCCCAGCTCGACGCTGCGAGTTTCAGCGATACCATCGAAGGGGGCGACAATCTTGGTTCGCTGTAAGGCGAGTTCGGCTCGCGCAACGGCCGCCTTGGACGATTCAAGAGCGCTCTTAAGCTGAGCAACGATTACTTCGGACTGCAGGCCTCTGCTCTGTAGATCTCGCGAAGCTGCGTATTCAAATTCTGCTTGTTCTTGCCTGCTTACGGCTTCCTGCAAATTGGAATCACGATCATCGATAGCGATTTCACAGAGCAGGTCGCCCTTGCTCACTCGCGCGCCACGGGGGACAGGCTCACTTACGATGCGGCCTGCCTGTTCGGAGCGAACCTCGACATGGCGAAAAGCCTGCGTCCTGCCGCGCACACGTACCGTCTCGGCATAAGTCTGCTCGCTAATTCTGGCGGCGCGAACGATGAAGTTACCTGGGTTCTCGCCAAGCGATTCGCCTTCAGGTACAGCGACAACGGCGCTGGCAGTCGGCATATTGCTCTCATCAGGTTCTTCGGCACTCTGGGGGATAACCATCCAAAGTACTACTGCAATCAATATGCCTGCTGAAACGATGTGTTGATTCTTCACTGCAATCTCCGATGAGTTAATCTATAGACTCTGTGGTTCGGTATCGGGAATCGTGCCCCATCGCTTTGCCGTAGTGGCGCAGGTAGTCATTGCGCCTGAGAAAATGGCTGCTAAGTCGATATTTGGCTTGATCATCCTTGTTGTTAAAACGCTCAAATTAGCTGAATTTTGTGTGTTAGCTAATTGCCTGGCGGTCATGGCGCAAAAGTGTTACGTATTGTAACTATCTAAAAGTCAAATGCAATGCATTTGTCCTTTAAATTCGTGCCTTTAGCGCATTTTCCCGGCTATAAGATTTGGCTGGAATTGCCGCGAAACTGTGCTAATTTCACCCTAGCTAAGGATTTTAATTTAACGAGGATCAATACCTGTGAAAGATTTGAAGAACTCAGTTGCGATTATCACCGGTTCAAGTAGTGGAGTCGGCGCCGCAACTGCAAAACTGCTAGCTGGCGAGGGCTGCCATGTGCTCATCAATTACAATTCTAATTCAGCCGGAGCCGAGGCTGTAGCAGAAGAGTGTCGGGCTATGGGGGTAGAGTGCCTGGTTTTTGGCGGCAGTGTTGCCGAGGACGCGAACTGTGTCGCGATGGCTACAGAGGCTATCGAGAAGTGGGGGCGAGTCGATATTCTCGTCAACAACGCAGGTACCACCAAATTTGTCGATCACTCCAACCTCGATGGACTGAGCAGCGATGATTTTCAGCGTATTTACGCGGTGAATGTCATAGGCAGCTACCAGATGATTCGTGCCGTAAGCGAGCAGATGAAGTCTCAAGAGGGTGGCGGTGCCGTGGTAAATGTCGCTTCCACGGCTGCAGTTACCGGGATCGGAAGCTCGGTGGCCTATGCCGCATCGAAGGGTGCCCTGGTGACTATGACTCTGTCTCTGGCGAGAGCGCTGGGGCCAAAATTAAGAATCAATGCGGTGTGTCCGGGTTTTATCGAGGGCGATTGGCTTCGCGAGGGACTTGGCGATGAGAAGTACGAGGAGCTGATGGACTTTCATCGTAGAAATTCTCCATTAGGTGTTACAGCAACACCGGATACCGTAGCGGATGCTATCTTGCATTTTATTAGTGGGCCACAGGTTGTGACCGGTGAAACGCTAATTGTAGATGGGGGGAGGCATCTGACTATGACTCCTCTAGGTCGTCGGTAACCAGTTAAGTGTCTCTCCCTGAAAACTGGCGCTATTTTGCAACGGGTCTTTTCTGCAACTTCCTCTGCAGAGTGCGGCGGTGCATTTTTAGTTGTCTCGCGGTTTCGGAAATATTGCCGTCATTCTCATTGAGAACTTTCTGTATATGTTCCCATTCTAGACGGCGAACAGACATGGGTTCGAGATGGGCGGCTTCAGAATCGACAGGGGTGCTTGATTGTTCGTTATTCAACAGCGCGCTTAGTATTTCATCTGCGTCCGCAGGTTTCGCTAGATAGTTGTCTGCGCCCAGTTTAATTGCCTCAACGGCAGTGGTGATACTCGCGTAACCGGTGAGTATAAGAATGCGACTATCTGGATTGCTTCGTTTTAGTGGAGCGATCAAGCCCAGCGAGGTGTGGCCGCCCAGGTTCAGATCCAGAATGGCATAGTTAACATGCGAACTCTCGATGAGCTGCGAGGCATCTTCTTCGTTGGCTGCGTGAGAGATTTCATAGCCGCGATGTAAAAGGGCCCGGCTCATTACTCGGGAAAAAACCTCGTCATCCTCTACCAGCAGTATGTGTTTCCTATCCATTGTTAATGCTCTTCATTGCTAGCGTCGTGGCTTTAATCTGCATCTATTGCGTGGTCTGGGGAAGGCGGATGATGCTGAGTGCTCCACCTTCCTTCATGTTTACCATTTCGATAGAGCCGTTCAGGCGTTCTATAGCCGCGTTCGCGAGAAATATTCCGAGGCCCATACTCTCCTTGCGGCTTGAAATGAACGGATCGCCTAGTTTTTCCATTACTTCGCTGGGAATTCCAGGTCCATCATCTTTGATGGAGATTTCGAAAAGTGCAGGAGTGTCAGTTGTAACATGAAAGCTGACATTCACATTGCTATGGGCTGCCTTGATGGCATTTTCGATGATGTTAATCACGGCATGCTTAACACTTAGGTTCGAAGTTACAACTTCGTCAGTGTTGCTATCGAAGTCGAAATCGATAGCGCTGGCAGGATGAATATTCACGATATAATCCTGAATGTCTTCAACGAAGGCCTTTAGAGGGATCTCTTCTACTTCCTCGGGATTGTCCTTGTTGTAATAACGAATAAGTTGAGTGAGTGAATTCTTACAGCGAGTCACTTGTTGTCTGAGTAGTGATATGTCGCTTTTGATATCGCTTGCTCTGAGTGATTCGGCATCCAGATTATCTAACTCGGTGAGTAATACAGCCATTGTGGAAAGTGGAGTACCCAGGGCATGTGCTGTGCCAGCGGCGAGTGTTCCGATGGCGACCAGTTGCTCATTACGCAGCTCATTCTCGCGCGCCTCGGCGAGATTTAGTTCGCGAACTTTGATCGCCTTTGCCATGCGCGTGATCAGTACAGAGATGAGAATTGCGCTCACTAGGAATATCACCCACATGCCCACGAGGTGAAGCTGGAATGTCATGACTTCATTCTCTGGAGACATCGCCATCTTGTTATCTGAGGATAGATCCAGAAGCAGAAACGAGGTGTAGATCAGAATGCCGCCTACCGAAAATACATTCACATAGGATTGCGGTAACAAGGTTGCTGTCAGTGCAAGTAAGACAAGCAAGTAGGAGATGAGGGGATTGCTTGCCCCGCCAGTGTTGAGTAACAGAGCAAGTAAGAAGAACACGTCAACTAGGATGTGGCAGAACAGTTCGAAGTTGCTAACAAATTTCGAGGTTGCGAGGCGCCAGTACCCAAACAGCACGGAAATTACGATTCCGCTAAGTAGATAGACAATGAATATAACCGGAATCTCTATCTCGGATAAAACATGGAGCGCTAGCACTGCAATCACGCTGGATGCAGTAACGAATGTGCGCAGCAACAAGAGTCGCTGTAAACCCTGCCGGCCCAGGCTCACTCCATCGGAGGAGATTAGGATGAAGTAGCTCAGGAACTCGGAAAATTTAGATTGTGCCATCATTTCGCTATTCTACCCCAATGGCAGGCTGAACCAAGCCAGCTAGAGTAATTGGGACAATATGCCGCAGGTATTCGGGTGCACAGAACTGGGCTATGCAATGGAGCAAGGGCGGGTTATATTGCATCGCCAAGAGAAAATTACCCAGAAAAACCAGAAGACTCTATCCCGCGACTCCGTTATGACAGCTAGCTCCAAACTAACCACTCTGAATTTGCTAAGCAGGGTTCTCGAACTTGAGTTTGGTGAGCTTTACTTGCAGCACTTCGGCCTTTTCGCAGACTCAAAAGCTAGGAACCTTGAGCCTTCTGCAGTGCTGCTCGATGCCCAGCATCGATTTGCAGCGAGGCTAGTCGAACTGCTGGGGATGACTGATTCCGGCGCCGACATCCTCGTCGTCGGTGATACTCTGCTTCCCCTGGCCAGAGAATTGGCCGAGGCAGGCCGTTCGATACTCTGGATCGGGTCTGCAAAACTGCTAGTTACGGGTGGCGATGTGCCAACAAGTTTTCGCCACGTGGGTGAGGATTTTGTAGCATACGCGCCTGCGGCATCGACTGATGTGCTGGTTCATGAGGGGTCAATTCGCTATCTGGATCAGATGGCGATCCTAAGTAAGAGCCGTGATGTGCTGGGAGAGTCCGGTCGTCTCATTCTATTCGGCGAATTTCTCCACGATGATTCGCAGATCGAATATTCAGCACTTCCAAATTTCACTTCCTTCGACCAACTTTCCAGGCGGTTGGGTTTTGTACCACTTGAGACTTTGGATCTTTCTTCAAGTGCGATGAAAACGCTTGAGCAAGTTCGGCCACTTATTGACAGCCATGGGCAGAAACTCGTGGAAGAAGGTGTCTGCGCTCAAGTCGATCTGGCTGACATGGAATTAGAATTTCGAAAGATGCAGGAAGAGTATGCGTCAGGCAGGCGAGGCTTTCGACTGCTTTCATTGCAGCGCGATTTGAGCAGTGCGAACGAATGGGCTAATGTGGAGTTCGGGGATATTCAATCGTTCGAGCCGCGAGAGGTTGCAGAGCTTTTCGAAGAAAGTTTTAAGGTCGGTTTCGATGAGGACCTCTGGAATTGGAAATATGGCCAGGGAGATGGAAAATGCGTTGTGGCGAGATTAGGTAAGCAGAGCCACATCGTTGCTCACTATGGCGGAGCACCCCGCAAGATCATTTACTTCGGTGAAGAATCTATGGCGATTCAGCCCTGCGATGTGATGGTGCATCCCAGTATTCGAAAACAATACGGCAAGGGCAGTCTTTTTTTTGAAGTAGCTGCTACTTTTCTGGAACGAGAAATTGGTAATACCGTGAGCCACCTATTGGGGTTTGGGTTTCCGAATCAGAAGACAATGAATATATCCAAGCGCCTCGGCCTATATGAAAAAACCGATGACTTCGTGGAGATTGTCTACGGCAAAGCAGATACATCTACAGAGCAGACACGCTATTGTCTGGTGGAATATAACCCACAGGACCTTGGCTCTCGAAGTGACCTGGACCAGCTCTGGGAATCGATGAAGGTTGACTACGAGAAAGGTATTGTCGGAGTTCGTGATGCCGACTACATCGCGCATCGTTATATTAGCCATCCCTTCTCGAAGGCGAATCAGTATCGCTGCGTATTTCTAAGAGAAAATGCCAGGGTTAAGCCAATCGCCTTCGCCGTCTTGAAGGACCACGCCGGCGGCAAGCTAATAATGGATCTAATCTGCCCTGTGGCGCTTATGAAAAATGCAATTACTATTTTAAATCAGCAGCTTAGCGGAGCTGGCGGCGGCAGTGAGTTACGCCTGTGGCTCACTAGCTCGGGTGTAGATAAGGCCTTAACTGGGGATGCGATTGTGAATGAATTGGGTATTGAGATACCCTGTAATAGCTGGAACCCTGGGCCTAGCGCCGAGCTGCTCGACGGCGCTTGGTGGTTGACGGCAGGGGATATGGATTTTATATAGGAAGTTGCTGTCTGTGGCGTTAGTCTAACGAGAGCGCCGCCCCTCGATTCGCTGTAAAAAAATAAGTCGATTGACTGAAAAAATAATAAACAAAACACTAAAATTGAATAGTAAAACAGGAATATCTGCGACCATGAATAGTAGAAATATTTATGAGATCGATCTCGATCAGAACCAAGCCAATTTCGCACATCTAACTCCGCTGAGTTTTATAGAGCGTTGTTCTAGTGTATATCCGAAGAAAGTTTCTCTCATTCATGGTGATAAAACCTATACCTGGGCTGAGACATACAAGCGCTGTTGTCTTCTGGCTTCGGCTCTGTTGAAGATAGGTATAGGCAAGGGCGACACGGTCGCCTTCATGGGGGCAAATACCCCTGAGACATTTGAAGGGCACTTTGGCGTCCCCATGGCTGGCGCAGTGCTCAATGCATTGAATGTGCGTCTCGATGCTAAAGCAATAGCATTCATTTTGGAGCATGCCGAGGCGAGGGTATTGTTTACCGACAGGGAGTACAGCGAGACGATTAAGGCGGTCCTGGAGCTTTTACCAAACGATATATTGGTAATCGATATTGATGACCCCTCTTTCTCCGGAGGAGAGCTGTTGGGTTCGCAGAACTATGAAGACTTCATAGGCCAGGGTGATGATAGTTACAGCTGCTTTCAGATTGATGATGAGTGGCAGGCAATTTCCTTGAACTATACGTCGGGAACAACGGGCGACCCCAAGGGTGTTGTGTTTCACCATCGCGGGGCCTATCTAAACGCTATATCAAATAATATGTGTTGGGATATGACTGCCCATCCCGTGTATTTGTGGACTCTTCCGATGTTTCACTGCAACGGCTGGTGTTTCCCTTGGGGCTTGGCTGCGGCAGCGGGCACTAGCGTCTGTCTTCGTCATGTTCGCGACGCGGCGATCTTCGAATCTATGAAGGAGCATGCCGTTACCCACTTCTGCGGCGCTCCGGTTGTGTTGAATACGATCGTCAATGCCGATGAGAGTCTGAAAGTTGGTTTGGCAAAAGGAATTAAGGCGATGACTGCAGGAGCGGCCCCACCGGCTGCGGTTATAGCGAGCATGGAAAACATGGGCTTCGAAGTAACCCATGTCTATGGCCTAACCGAGACTTATGGCCCCTGTGTGGTCTGCGCACCCCAAGATGATTGGGCTGACTTGTCTATCGACGATAGGGCCGAGCTACTGGCCAGGCAGGGTGTCAGAGCGCCGCTGCAGGATGAATTGATGGTTGCAGATCCCCAGACGCTTGAGCCGGTTCCCAAGGACGGAAAGACCATGGGGGAAATCTTCATGCGCGGCAATCTGGTCATGAAGGGGTATCTGAAGAACCCGAAGACAACCCAGGCGTCATTCGAGGGCGGTTGGTTCCATTCCGGTGACCTGGCTGTATGGTACGAAGACGGCTACACGCAGATAAAGGATCGGTCTAAAGATATTATTATCTCAGGCGGCGAGAATATATCTTCGCTCGAGGTTGAGTCGGTGCTGTTTAAGCATCCGAAGATACTAGAGGCTGCCGTTGTGGCGAGTACTGATGAGAAGTGGGGGGAAGTGCCCTGCGCATTTGTCTCTCTCAAATCAGATCAGGAAATGGGGGTCGATGAGCTGATAGCCTATTGCCGGGAAGAGCTTGCGGGTTTTAAGATTCCAAAGAAGGTGGTATTCGGTCCTATCGAGAAGACATCGACAGGGAAGGTGCAGAAATATCTTTTGCGTGAGAAAGCTGAGCAGGTTGGCTATGCAGTTAAGAAGTAGCCCAAGTAATACCGGAATTAAAAAACGGGTCATTTGACCCGTTTTTTTTGGACAATAAGAAGATCGGCGGATCAGAAATGTTCGATCACGTCTCCGACTTCGGCTCCATCGGCTATGTCGAGGTCGACTTCGCGATACAGGTGAATATCACCCCTTACGGCAGAGTTGGAATCGATAATGATTCTGGAGTTTCTGCCTTCGAAGCCAAAGATTCGATTGAGCCAGGATCGCCGGCCCTTCACGACAATGTCGCCCTCGATGATGCTGCCATCGGTTAGGAAAATATCACCATTGCTGGTTTGGACGTCCTCTCCGACACGCGTATCTCTTAGTCTGATTTTTCCATTCACGGTGCTGACTCGTCTCTCAATTTCAGTGCCGGGGTTAGTCTGAATACCGCCATTCACTGTCGTCAGCGACCCGTGTAAGGTTACATCTGAGCTAACTCGAATGCCGCCATTGACAGTTTCCGCTCCTGTGATTTCGACGCGCTCATCAAGCTCAATGGCACCGTTAACCGTACCAAGTAGATCCGCACTGGCGCCACTGCCTAGATCGATGCCGCCATTGATTGAAGAAATATCTCCCACCTGCTCTTCGGCAGACACTCGAATGCCGCCGTTTACCTTCGAGATATCTCGTAGTTCGGCCGCATCGACGGACGAGGAATAGAGGTAGCTTCCAAGCAGCATGGCCAGCATAGTCGCCGCGCTTAATTTCATTGTATGGCTCACTTCTTTCATGTTTCGTCTCCTTTCGTTCTTATTGCTCATTCTGAGTGGCTATTGCGCCATGCTGTATAAGTCAGCAAAATGCGCGCCAATATTAATTAGTCAATAAAAACAACAAGTTATGTTGATTCCCGGTCTCTGCCCGCTTTGGCTATTGGTCGTTTTCACCACTGTAAGTGGTGCGTCTCGCCGCAATCCTCGATTCTTTACAGGGTTATGGCTATGCGCTAATGTGCAGAAGTTTTCGCCAACACTCTCACATTATGGCCTTAGACGAGGCCAGCTATGATTAGGTTACGAACTGTTTCAGTTTTTTTTCGGCAGGGTTTGAGGCAGTTGAGAATGTTATGGAGTAGTTGCCAAGCTTTCTGGCGGCGGCGATATAGAGACTTCGAACACGATTAAAACAGTCCTATGAAGGAATTCAGTATGAACTTTAGAAAAATCTTAACGGCCTTTTTAATTCTTCTGCTAATGCCAACCCTGCTTTCAGCGCAGGGGAGAGTGGTCGAGTCAGACAGTCATCGTTTCGAAGAAGTCGCAGATGGCGTCTGG